>NZ_JBAQRT010000323.1:0-32822 GCF_049306435.1 Zavarzinia sp. | reverse complement strand
GTCCCGGCTGCCGGTCTTCCTGCGATCGATGGACTGGATGGCGAGGGCGGCGCGGCTCGACCGGCCGGGGGCGGGCGGGTTTCTGGTCCAGGGCGGGCTCGCCGCGATCTTTCTCGCCGTCGTGCCGGTGTTCCTCGCCGACGAAGGCGCGGATCTGGCGCGGACCATGGCCGCCCTCGACCGTCAGGTGAAGCGGGCCGATGCCCTGATGCGCCGTCTCCCGTCCGGGCTGTTCCAGCGCAGTTCCGCAATCGACGGGACATGGAGCTCGGCTATAGTTAAGAAGAAACCCTGACGACTCGGGGGACAAACGGAGGATGGATGCCGATGAGCGACGATAAGACCAACCCCAGCCTGCTCGGCCTCGATGTCGGCAAACTCCTCGGCAGTTTCCGTCTGCCCACCGTCGATGTCGGCCAGTTGATCGAAACCAACCGCCGCAACATGGATGCCCTGATCGCCGCCCAGCGTTCGGTGACCGATGGCTACACCAGCCTCGCCCGCCGCCAGGTCGAGATCTTCCAGAACACGATGGACATGGCGCAGTCCGCGATCAAGGCCAAGCGCGAGGCGAAGAAGGGCGGCGAGGAATCGTCGGGCGATGGCCCGTCATCGACCGAAATCGCCCGGATGGCCCTCAACATGGCGGTCCAGAACATGAAGGATCTGGCCGAAGCCGCCTCCAAGGCCAATGGCGACGCGCTGGCGCTGATCAACGATCGCATGAAGGCGACATTGACCGAGCTCAAGGCCATGCGGGAAAAGAAGGACTAATTGTATAATTGTGCGGTGCCGTCGATTTTTTTGCAGTTGCGGCGCGGCAGCGGATACACTCTGGTCTCCTCCCCCCGTCACTCCGGCATAGCCGCCCCCGACGAAAGGATTCGTTATGGCCTCCGAGAAGCCTGAATTCCCGTTCTTCAATTTCGACGTGAAGAAATTCGCGGGCGATCTGAAGCTGCCCAACGTGGATCTCGATTCCATCGTCGCGTCCTCGCGCAAGAACATCGAGGCGCTGACCCAGGCCAACCGCATCGCCTTCGAGGGCTTCCAGGCGGTGGCCAAGCGCCAGGTCGAGATCATGCGCGAGACCATGACCGAGGCGGCGAGCGTGCTGCGCAACGTGATGTCGGGCAATCCGTCCGATGCCAAGGTGGCGCCCGAGGTCCTGAAGAAGGCGTTCGAGGCCGCGCTGGGCAACATGCGCGAGTTGGCGGAAATGACCTCCAAGGCCAATTCCGAAGCCTTCGACGTCATTCAGAAGCGCGTCGCGGATTCGATCGAGGAACTGAAGTCCCTGACCGCCAAGGCCAAGGGCGACAAGTAAGGCGCGCGCGGGCGGCCCCGGGTCGCCCGCGCCCCGCATATCGCGTCACGCCCCCAGCGTCACGGAGACTATCCTGTCATGCCTGCGGATGACCCCTTGGCCGCCGCCACCGCACTCGCCACATTCGACGATTTCCTGAAGCTCGATATTCGGGCCGGTACCATCGTCGCTGCCGAGGCCTTTCCCGCCGCCCGCAAACCCGCCTGGAAACTCACGGTCGATTTCGGCCCGGCGATCGGCCTTCGCCGCTCATCGGCCCAGATCACGGTGCACTACGCGCCTGAAGATCTGATCGGCCGCAAGGTGCTCGGCGTCGTGAATTTCCCGCCGCGCCAGATCGGCCCCTTCATCTCGGAAGTCCTCGTCCTCGGCCTGCCCGACGAAAACGGCGCCGTCGTCCTCGTCACCCCCGAACGCGACGTACCCAACGGCGGCCGCCTGTTCTGACGGCAGGGATTGGGGCAGGGCGGTTGGTTCCCGGTTCCCAGACCGTTGAACTTCGGCGCTCGAAGACGTCACGAGCTTGATCGTTGCGGTTGGCCCCCAGTCACCAGACCGCTAAACTCTTGGTCCGAATACGGGCGCGTTGCTGGCCGTTGCGGTTGGCCCCCAGTCACCAGACCGCTAAACTCGTGCCGAAGGCGAGCGTGCGGCTCCCCGTGTTGCGGTTGGCCCTCAGTCACCAGACCGCTAAACTATAGCGGATTCTGCTTGGGAGGCGGAATCAGTTGCGGTTGGCCCCCAGTCACCAGACCGCTAAACTGGCGAGACGCCGAATTCCATCAGCTTCCCCGTTGCGGTTGGCCCCCAGTCACCAGACCGCTAAACTGCTTGACAACTACGACCATGGCGAGATCGCGTTGCGGTTGGCCCCCAGTCACCAGACCGCTAAACTATGCCAAGCCCTCATCCAGAGGTTCAGAAGGTTGCGGTTGGCCCCCAGTCACCAGACCGCTAAACTGCGGAAGGTCGTGCCCCGGCGCTTCGTGTCGTTGCGGTTGGCCCCCAGTCACCAGACCGCTAAACTGCCGGCCAGTGACGTCATGTGTTTCGGCGAGTTGCGGTTGGCCCCCAGTCACCAGACCGCTAAACTATATCTGAAGTCTCACCCGCTCTGCGTCAAGTTGCGGTTGGCCCCCAGTCACCAGACCGCTAAACTGGGCGAAGGTGATCGCCGACAACGTCCAGTGTTGCGGTTGGCCCCCAGTCACCAGACCGCTAAACTTCGCCCGAAACGATCGCTCAAGCGCCACCAGTTGCGGTTGGCCCCCAGTCACCAGACCGCTAAACTGAAGGCACCGTCGCGGAAGTGCTGAACCAGGTTGCGGTTGGCCCCCAGTCACCAGACCGCTAAACTGCCGACGAGGCCCGAATGACCGAAGCCGCGGTTGCGGTTGGCCCCCAGTCACCAGACCGCTAAACTCGGTCCGGCCTGCGCTTCGTCGGCGAGACGGTTGCGGTTGGCCCCCAGTCACCAGACCGCTAAACTCGCGGCGGAGGCCGGCTTGCTGCAATACTGGTTGCGGTTGGCCCCCAGTCACCAGACCGCTAAACTGCAAACGGCAATGGCGTGCTGTCCGGCCGAGTTGCGGTTGGCCCCCAGTCACCAGACCGCTAAACTCGGCCGGCGCCATGCCTTGGCGGCAAGATCGTTGCGGTTGGCCCCCAGTCACCAGACCGCTAAACTCGAACCCATTCTGCGCCCATGCGCGTCTTGGTTGCGGTTGGCCCCCAGTCACCAGACCGCTAAACTGGTCGCGCCCTTGAGGAATTGCGCCGAAGTGTTGCGGTTGGCCCCCAGTCACCAGACCGCTAAACTTTGGTCCTGATCGTAAAGCGGCACGATGACGTTGCGGTTGGCCCCCAGTCACCAGACCGCTAAACTGCTGCGGCGCTGGCCGTCGCTCACTATTATGTTGCGGTTGGCCCCCAGTCACCAGACCGCTAAACTTGTTTCATCGTCCATCAGCTTGGCGGCGGTGTTGCGGTTGGCCCCCAGTCACCAGACCGCTAAACTGCCGATGAAGACGAGGGCGAAGAGGCCGCCGTTGCGGTTGGCCCCCAGTCACCAGACCGCTAAACTCATCGCCGAGGTGGACAGGGGGCTTCCGTCGTTGCGGTTGGCCCCCAGTCACCAGACCGCTAAACTCTCTCCGAAGCTGTTCAGAAGGCAGTCAAGGTTGCGGTTGGCCCCCAGTCACCAGACCGCTAAACTAGGATCGGGATGAGATCGCCCGCCGCATGTGTTGCGGTTGGCCCCCAGTCACCAGACCGCTAAACTCAAGGTCTCGCGGGCTTGCGGGCTGGTGGCGTTGCGGTTGGCCCCCAGTCACCAGACCGCTAAACTCAGGCGATCCACTTCACGGTCAATCTCCCGGTTGCGGTTGGCCCCCAGTCACCAGACCGCTAAACTCGTGGCGCCCTTCAAGAACTCATTGGCGGCGTTGCGGTTGGCCCCCAGTCACCAGACCGCTAAACTCGGGGCCGTGGCCGGCGTCAAGATCGGAACGTTGCGGTTGGCCCCCAGTCACCAGACCGCTAAACTAGAACGGGCCGCGATAATGGAACACGATGCGTTGCGGTTGGCCCCCAGTCACCAGACCGCTAAACTCCGAGGCGTTGACGGAAGACGAGCGCGTGCGTTGCGGTTGGCCCCCAGTCACCAGACCGCTAAACTAAATCGCGAAGCGTGCCACTGCCTGGGTGATGTTGCGGTTGGCCCCCAGTCACCAGACCGCTAAACTGGCCGAAGACGCGAGATAGTGATCGCTTATGTTGCGGTTGGCCCCCAGTCACCAGACCGCTAAACTTAAGGCTGTTATAATTAGGTCTATGATAACGTTGCGGTTGGCCCCCAGTCACCAGACCGCTAAACTGAGTTTGAATGCGGACATGAAAGCCGCTTGGTTGCGGTTGGCCCCCAGTCACCAGACCGCTAAACTCAAGGTTGCTTGCAAGGTTCGACCATCCAGTGTTGCGGTTGGCCCCCAGTCACCAGACCGCTAAACTTCATAGGTTACACGGACGCTTGTCGCGGTCGTTGCGGTTGGCCCCCAGTCACCAGACCGCTAAACTATTGGCGGAAGCAATCGACGCGGCGGCTAAGTTGCGGTTGGCCCCCAGTCACCAGACCGCTAAACTCGCAATTCGACCCATACCACGCGCTACAGCGTTGCGGTTGGCCCCCAGTCACCAGACCGCTAAACTTGCCGTTCGCGACGATCGTGATCACGGCAGGTTGCGGTTGGCCCCCAGTCACCAGACCGCTAAACTAAAGTCGGCCAAACGGCGGATACTACTCCGGTTGCGGTTGGCCCCCAGTCACCAGACCGCTAAACTGCACGCCGAAATGCTGCTGTGGTTTCATTTGTTGCGGTTGGCCCCCAGTCACCAGACCGCTAAACTTGTCAACGAGATTGGCCGGCGCGTTGGATGGTTGCGGTTGGCCCCCAGTCACCAGACCGCTAAACTCGCCGCCATCGAGGCGATGCGATACAAAGAGTTGCGGTTGGCCCCCAGTCACCAGACCGCTAAACTGGACTACGGATCAAGGCCTTGGAAACAAGGCCTTTTTTCGTGCTGGGCCGGGTATGGGCGCGGCGCGAATCAGGGTCAGAACAGGGTGAGTTGGCCGGGGTTTTTCGGACTAGGTTCACGTTTCTTTCCTCGGTAGGTCCTGATCATTTCATATTGGCGGTCGGTGATCTGCACGACATGGACCTTGCCGCTGCGGGGCATGGCGGCTTCGATCTGGCGGCACAGGGCATCGGCCTGTTCCTTGCCGGCGGCAAAGCGCAGGTAAACCGAATATTGGCTCATCTCGAAACCGAGGTCGAGCAGGGCGTGGCGAAAGCCGGTGGCGGCCTTGCGCTCGGGCCTGGTCATCACCGGCAGGTCGAAAAGCACGATCAGCCACATGATGCGATAGCCGCTGAGCGCGCTCGGTACCGCCGCAGGGGGAGTCGGCTGCGGGGGCGGGCCGGCGTCATTCACCCCATCCCTCCAGCGGCAGGCGGGGCAGGGGCAGGGCGAGGCGGTCGCCCTCGCCGGCGAAGGCCTTGGCGACGGAATTGACCAGTCTTTCGGCGCAGGTCATCACCGGGCTGGTCCCCTCGCTGGTTGGCAGGTCCAGCACCATGACCCGGGCGAGGGCCGCCTTGGCCTCCCGGTCCACCTGAATCGTGCCGGCGCGTAGCAGGCGCCAGACCTCGATATCCACCACGGGGCGGAACGGCTCCATCAGATCGTCAACGAGAACCATGGCGTTGCCCCGGTTGGCGTGCATCAACCCGAGGGAGGGATGCAGGCCACCCGCCATCACCGCCCGGGCAACGCCGGCCCGCAGCACGGCATAGCCATAGTTGAGCAGGGCATTGGCGCCTTCGGCGTCGCGGTCGCGGCGGAACTCGGGCCCCATCAGCAGTGGCCAGTAGCGCCGGGCGGCCTCGGCCTCGACATTGTCGGGATCGCCGCTGCGCACCTTGGCCGCCAGCAATTGGAAGCCGCCGTGACGGGCGCCGACGGCGGCGAGGCTGGCGCCTTGCGCCAGGATCTTGGCCTTCACCACCTGGGCCCACAGGCGTTTCTTCAGGGGCAGGGCAGCGGCGATCTGGTCGGCGATGCGGCCCGCTTGCTGGTGATGCCCCTCCACCGGCCAGACGATCGCCTCTGGCCGGTGATTGGCCCCGCATAGCACGACCGGAATACCCCGCCGCGACAGCTCCACGAGGATATTATTGGTGAAGCCGAGGCCATGGGCGTTGGCGACCACCGCCGCGATACTGTCCAGTGGCACGCGGCCCACTTCCTCGCCCTTTTCCGATACGGTCAGGAACCCCCGGTCGAGGGCGAGGAAACGGCCATCCGTCGCGATCTCAACGACCCGGCCGATCATCGCGCTTTTCCCGATTCAGGATGTGGCGCAGGCCTTCTTCGGGCGGGATGCGCCAGATCGTGCCCAATTCGTCCACCCGGACCCGCTCGGCGTTCAGGCTCTTCAGGGTGCTGTAGGAGGCCATGAGCCAGCGGAACGGATCATCGGGATCGTCGTGGCGCTCTGTCAGCTTGCCGGCGTCCGTGTGGCCGCACAGGCGCAATCGACTGGCGGAGGGCTCAAGCCGGCGCACGACCATGATCTCGTCCCGCCCGTCGCGCTCGAGGCGCAGCAAGTCGCCCTTGAACACCCGCATGACGAAGCGAAGCCCGGGATCGTCGCGCCAGGCCTGCCGATGGCCGGGGCTGTTGGCGGCGAAGACCGTCGTCACCTCGCCGATCCAGCGGCCGTCCGCCGTCTCCAGGATGTCGATGAAGGCATTCTCGCCCGCGGCATAGGCCTTGTAGGGCACGCCATCCGGTCCCTTGATCGGCACCAGATAATCCGCCTTCTCGGGTTTCAGCAGGCGGACATGGCGGATGCCGTCCCGGACATGCGGATTGCGCTCCCGCACTTCGGCCGCAAAATCCTGCAGGGCCTGATCGAGCTTGATGCCCGATGGTTTCGCCGTCGCCCAATATTCCGCCACCATGTCGCGCAGGCGCCGGTCGCGGATATTGCCGATTTCCTTCTCGGTCAGGCTGGTGAAACTCTTGCGGTAGACGAGGTTCCTGCCCTCCTCCGCCGCCGGATCGCGCACCAGGCCATAGGCCGTGTCCTCGTGCAGGCGGCCGCCGGTGCCATGTTCCGGCCTGTGCGAGATGGTGACCGTGTCCCGCCAGCGCAGGACCTGATCGCGGAACCCGGGCCAGGGCTCGGGCACGATGATCCTGTCCCGCTCCTCGTCGAAGGCCGAGGCCATGGCTTGCAGCAGGCCGCGGCTGGTCAGGGCGGCGACCAGCGCGTCGATGCCGTGATGGCGATGGTCGTTGCGGTCCTTGGCATCGGAAAAATTCAGCCCCCATTTCGCCCGGATCAGCGCGGTCAACCGCCCGGGGATGACCCAGACCTTGTTGGGATCGCAGACGGCGCCCATGTAATCCTTGGCCATGCGGGCGAGCCAGCCGGTCTCGTTCAATTGCCGGTTAAGGAAACCGCCCTCCCGGTCCGCCTGCGCCAGCGCGTCGGGGGCGAAGCGCCAGCGCTTGTTGCGGGGCAGAAGCGCGGCGCGGGCAACGATGTCCGACCAGAGGTAAGACTTGCCCTCGATCGTGGGGCTGTTGCCGAAAGCCTGATGGGGCGTCTTCCGGCCCTTGTGGCGATTGGCATAGCGCATGACCACGGTCTTGTTGGCCGGACTGTCGTCGAAACACAGCTGGAAGGGGATCAGATGTTCGATCTCCACCGCGTCGGATAGCAGCGTCTCGACCGAAATCCGTTCGCCGCTGAAGGGGCAGTGGCGGTCGGCCGCGTCCTTGAAATTCAACTCTTCCCACAGGCGCAGCTTCAGCAGATTGCGGTGGTTCACCGCCTGGCCCAGTTTCATCAACTGCTCGCGGCGCAGATCGTTGCGCCACTGGTTCTGCGCTTGCTCCTTCTCGATCTCCTTCAGCTTCTGGGGGGAGTAGCGGAATTCCCGCGTCATCTCGACGACGACTTCCGCAGGCGGGCCGAACCGCTCGATCAGCGCGTTGACGAGGCGGCGCAACTGGCCAAGGCCGATATGGACCGTCGGATTGGGCAGGCGGCCGAAGCGCTTTTCCGGCGGGTCCTTCGGCTCGCCGCTGCCCATCACCTCGTTGTGCAGCCATTCACCGTAATAGGGCAGGCGGTCCAGTTGCTCCCCGGTCGGGCGGGGCGAATGGGCGGTGCCGAGGCCAGCGATGCAGGCCTTGTCATAGGGCAGACCTTTTTCCATCTCGGGCAGGATCGCCTTGATCGCGCGAAGGCCGAGACGGGAGTAACCGTCGGGCAGCATCGTGCCGGCGATCTTCTCCGCCACGTCCTTGTCGACGCCGGTCTCGCTCCGCAGCCAGTCGATCAGGCGGCTTTCGTCTTCCTCCTCGAGAAGGCGGGTGACGATTTCGATCTGCCGCTCCAGGGGAAATGCGCGCCAGGCCTTGTGAAAGAGCTTGCGGCTGGACAGGCGCGCCGCCGTCTCGTCGCCTTTCAGCTTGTCGCGCTTCTCGCTTTCCAGATTGAAGCGGCTGTCGCCCGGCAGTTTCAGCAGGGCGCGCATCTTGTTGAAGGACAATTCTTTGGCGCCGATCAGGGCGTCGGCGACGCGGTCGCCTTCCTCGATGGTCAAGGCGCGGTCGGCTTGGCCGGCGATCTGCACGCGCAGGTTCCGCACCTCCTGCCAGATGCGGAAACGCTGGGCCAGCGGGTGGGCGCGCGGGCAGCGGAAGCCTTCCGTGTCATCCTTGTCGACGGCGGGCGACAGGCTGCATTTGCCCGCCGGCACCGCCTTCAGCGGGCGCTGGAAGAAGATCAGCCGGTGCAGCCGGTCGTGGACGGCCGCGGTCATTTCCGGGTGATGGGGCGCTTGCGCGGCCCAGATCGCCTCGAATTCCGCCTCGACCATGTCGCGCATCGGATAGAAATCATAGGACGCCTTGGCGCCGCTGCCCTGCATTCGGGTGCGAACCGGCATTCGCGCGGCTTTCCGCTCCGCCAGATAATGGCCGAGGCTGGGGGCGCCAGCTTCCGTCATCGCCTCGCGCAGGCGGCCCGCCGCCTGTTTGATCAGACCGGATTCGCCATCGCCCTTGTCGGACTTGCGGTTGGACTGGAACCCCCGCCGCTGATCGAGATGGAAAATCGCCCGGCCGATCTGGCCGAGGGGCAGGGGCCGATCCAGCGCCGCCGCCCGCAGCGCGTAAGGGTCGAGGGTTTCCAGCGCCTTCCGCGCCGCTTCCTCCGCCGGCATCAGGCCGCTCTCGATCAGCGCCGCCATCAGCCGGCTTCGCCTGCGCACGAAACGGTCGCGCCGCCGCCGCATCCCCCGCGCCAGGCGCCGCGCCATGGCATTCGATTCCCGGGAACGCTCGTCCCGCCCGTCGGGGAAAATGCGGATACCGCCGGGACCGAGTTCCACCGGCTCGCCCACGGCGTCGAGCCAGACCACGAACCAGCCGATGGAATTGGAGCCGAGATCGAGACCGAGGCGGTAGGGACGGGCAGCGCTCATGAGTCGTCTTCCGGTTGTCGTTCTTGTTTCCGTGCCCTCAGCGTGCCCGTTGACAGCCACAGGTCAAAGTGGAAAACTCGAGCCACTGTCGATTAATGGTTGGCCAAACACCTGATATTCCTTAGCGGTCTGGTGACTGGGGGCCTTCCGTTAACAAGCCGAACAGGCACCAAATGGGGACGGGCTGCGGCCTGTCCCCTTCTTGTTTTCGGGGCATGACTTCCGTGCTTGATCGGGGCCGGCCGGGCCGTTATGCCGGGCGTGCGCCATCAGGGGAGCCCGCCTCGTGCCATCCGTGCTTTTCGTCTGTCTCGGCAATATCTGTCGCTCGCCGCTGGCCGAGGGGGCCTTGCGCCATCTGGCGGCGCGGGGCGGGGTGTCGGTGACGGTCGATTCCGCCGGCACCGGGGGCTGGCATGTCGGCGAGCCGCCGGATCGGCGGGCGCAGACGGTGGCCCGGCGTCATGGCGTCGAGATCGGGGGCTTGCGCGGGCGGCAGGTCGCGCCCGACGATTTCAGCCGCTTCGATCATGTCGTCGCCCTCGACCACGACAATCTCGCCGCCTTGCGGCGGTTGCGTCCGGCGGCCGGGGGAGCGCTTCTGTCCCTGCTGCTCGATCATGTGCCGGGGCGGCAGGGGCAGGCGGTGGCCGATCCCTATTATGGCGACGAGCGCGATTTCGAGATCGCCTGGGCCGAGGTCAGCGCCGGGGCGGCGGGCCTCCTGCGCCTGATCGGGGGCGGCTGATTCGCAGCTCAAGCCTTGCGGCGGAAGATACGGCGCAGGGCGAGGATCAGCACGAGCGGCAAGCCAGCCACCCCGCCGACCAGCCCCGCCACGGCGCCGTTCCGCAACAGGCGCGGCAGGGTGGTATCCGCCTCCAGTCGCCGCCAGTCCGCCTCGTCCTTTGGGGCGGGCAGGGGCAGGGGGGCGAAGCCGATGTCGATGCCCCGGATCTGCGCCGGCGGCAGATAGATCGTGACATAACCCGGCCGCACGCTGGCCCGCCCGGGCAGCCGCGACCAGTCGATCAGCGGCGCCGCCAGGGCAATGACCACGGTGGCGAAAGCCAGCGCGGCGACGAGGGCGATCTCGATCAGGCGGGGGCGGCGCGTCACGGCGGGCAGCCGTATTCCTTGCGGAAGTGGCCGATCAGATCGGCGAAACTATTCATGCCCGGCGGCAGATTGGGCTTCCGGTCGGGATTGAGGGCGGTCTGCCGGTCGCTCGCGGCGAGGCTGCGCGACAGCGACGCGCAGGCGGCGGGCGTATCGCCCAGGTCATGTTCGATGCGCGCCTCGCCCAGGGCGGTGTTGGACAGACGGTCGAACACGTTCAGCTGGGCGAAAATTCGGCTGGCTTCCTGCATCTCGGCCAGCGCCCTCCGCAGGCGCTCCGGTGACGCCGCGGGCTGCGTGCTGGCCGGGTTGGCGATGATCGCCTCCGTCCCCGGCGCGCTGAGGAAATAGGCATATTCGCGGTGGGCGAGGGCGAGGCCCGGCTGATCGCCGCTCTGTCGATAGGTCGTCATGGCCTCGAGGATGAGGCGTTCGGCTTCGGCCGGGCGGCCTTCCGCGCTGAACAATTGGCGGGCCTGCTGCAGCTTGACCGCCGGATCGTCGGTGGCGGGAACGCCCGCCGCCGCACAGCCTGCGAGCAGAACACAGGCCAGCAGGGCCGATACAGGGTTTCTCACGGCACTTCTCCACGACTGTGACAGCCGCAGATTGTGGTCGGCGCGCGGGAGACGCAAGGACCCTCAGCGCGCCGACAGGGTGCCGAGTTCGGGGGCCGTCAGGTCGCGGCCGGCGAGATCGGCGAGAGTGACGGCGCCATCCTTGTCGGTGTCGAGGAAGGCGAAATGGGCGAGGGCGGCCTTGTTCGCCTCCCGCCCGTCGAGCGCGCCGTCGCGGTTAAGGTCGAGGTGCTTGAACTGGGCGCTCACCTGCTTGCGGCCCGGGGCGCCGGGGGCGAGCTTTTCCTGCAAGGCCAAGGCTTCGGCCAGGCTGACCCTTGCATCGCCATTGGTATCGGCGGTGGCGAAGAGCCGGTCGACGAATTGATCCGCCTCGGCATCGTCGATCCGCCCGTCGGCGTTGCGGTCGACGGCGACGAACAGCAGGCGAAGGCCGAGCGGCACGCCGCCCGCCGGCGGGGGATTGGCGGCGAGGGCCGGGGTGGCGAGCAGGAGGCCGAGAAGGGGCAGGGCGCGGATGATCATGCCCCGACCATCCGCCCGCCGCCCCTTCCGGTCAAGCCCGGCTTCGGCGCGAGCGGCTGCGCAGCAGGAGGTAGAAGGCGAATCCCGTGGCGACGCCGGGCGCGATGCCGAGCACGAGCGCGATCCAGCCATGGCGGATGCCCAGCGTCTGCCGCTCCCACAGGACGAAGACGGCGAGCACGGCCCAGCAGGTCAGCACGTCCAGCGAATAGCCGGTCGAATAGGGATTGACGAAACCCTGGCCCAGCGCGCCGAGGATGTCCGGGTTCTCGATCAGCGGCGGCACGCAGATCACCGCGAAGGCGACCGCGAAGCCGAGCCCGAGCAGCACCAGCGCCGCCCGGTAGATACCGTCGTTCATTGTTTCTCTCCCCCTTGCCGCTGGCTTGTGTCATGCGGCAGAATGTGACGAATAATCACAATAACCACCCGCGATCACAAGGGTGGGGGAGAGGAAACATGTACGATTATGTCATCGTCGGCGCGGGCTCCGCCGGCTGCGTCCTCGCGCATCGTCTGTCGGCTGATCCTTCGGTGAAGGTCGCCCTGCTGGAGGCCGGCGGCAAGGACTGGAATCCCTTCATCCACATGCCGACGGGGATGAAGGTCCTGGTCGGCGGCAAGTCGGTGAACTGGCATTTCGAGACCGAGCCGCAGGCGCATCTGGACGGCCGCCGCCTGTTCTGGCCGCGTGGCAAGGTGCTCGGCGGCTCCTCCGCGATCAATGGCATGGTCTATATCCGGGGCCATCGCTCGGATTACGACAATTGGGCGCAGGCCGGTTGCCGCGGCTGGTCGTGGGACGAGGTCCTGCCCTATTTCATGCGCTCCGAACACAACGAGCGCGGGGCGGATGCCTCGCATGGTCAGGGCGGTCCCCTGAACGTGCAGGATTTCGCCGAGCCCAATCCCCTGGTCGACGTCTTCATCGAGGCGGGCAAGCAGGCGGGCCTGCCCCATACCGCCGATTTCAACGATGGCGATCATCTGCATGGTGTCGGCGTCTATCAGCGGACCTGCAAGGACAACCGGCGCTGGTCGACGGCGCGCGCCTTCCTCGGCGCCTCCGAGGGGCGCACGAATCTGACGGTGATCACCAGGGCGCAGGCAACAAGGGTACTGGTCGAGGGCGGCCGCGCCACCGGTGTCGAGATCGCCCGGGGCGGCCGGCGCGAGGTGGTGCGGGCCGCGCGGGAGGTGATCCTGTCCGGTGGGGCGGTGAATTCGCCCCAGCTCCTCCTCCTCTCCGGCATCGGGCCGGGGGAGGAAATCCGCCGTCACGGCATTCCCGTGGTCCTCGACCTGCCGGGAGTGGGGCGGAACCTGCAGGATCATCTCGGTATCGGGCTTTACTACGATTGCCCGGCGGGTGTTTCTTACGACGAGTTGCTGACGCCCTGGGGCCAGATCAGCACCTTGGCGAAATATGTCTTCACGAGGAAGGGCGCGGGGGCGAGCCACGGCTTCGAATCCGGGGTCTATGCCAATTCCCGTCCGGGGTTGGAGGCACCGGATCTTCAGGGCTTCTATCTGTCCAGCCTCGCCGTCGATCACGGCCGTCAGCATCTGGGCGGCAAGGGCTCCCAGCTCGATTTCTATCCGGTGCGGCCGGCCTCGCGCGGGTTCCTCGGGCTTCATTCGGCCGATCCGCTGGCGGCGCCGCTCATCCAGCCGAATTATCTGGAGGCGCCGGAAGACCTCGAGGTGATGGTCGAGAGCATCCTGATCGGGCGCGAGATTTTCGGCGCCAGGGCTTTCGACGGCTATCGCGGGCGGGAAGTCCGGCCGGGTCCCGATTGCGCCAGCCGGGAAGCGATCCGCCGTTACATCAGGGCCAAGGCGGAAACCGCCTATCACCCGGTGGGCACGGCGCGCATGGGCCATGATCCCCTGGCCGTGGTCTCGCCCGAATTGAAGGTGCATGGCATCGAGGGGCTTCGCGTCGTCGATGCCTCGATCATGCCCAATGTCGTCTCGGGCAATACCAATGCGCCGACGATCATGATCGCGGAAAAGGCGGCGGACATGATCCTCGGCCGGGCGGCCCCGATGGCACGGGCCGCCGCCTGAGGCGGGGGCTCAGGCGCCTTCGGCGTCCCGGAGGCGTTTATAAAACGTGGCCATGGCTTCGGTCCTTGGCCCCGGCTTGCCGTTGCCGATGAGCTTGCCGTCGAGCCGGGTTGCCGGGGTCACGCCGGCGAAAGTGCCGGTGACGAAGGCTTCGTCGGCGTTGGCGACATCGGACAGGGTGAAATGCCGCAGCTCGATCGGGATATTGTTGGCCCGCGCCAGATCGATGACATGGGCGCGGGTAATGCCGTTGAAGCAATAGTCCCCGGTCGAGGTCAGGATCACGCCGCGCTTCACCATGAAGAAATTGGTCGCGTTGCAGCTCGACACGAAGCCCTGCGGGTCGAGCATCAGGGCCTCGTCCGCGCCGGCCTTGATGGCGTGATTGAGGGCGATGATCAGGTTCAGCCGCGAATGGCTGTTCAGGCGCATGTCGAACATGTCGGCCGGGGTGCAGCGGATCGGCGTCGAGGCGAGGTGCAGGCCGCGTTTGAACAGGGTGGGGGCCGGTTCCTTCCATTCGGCGACGATGACGAGGGTGGCCGGCCCCACGGTCATGCGCGGGTCCTGGTTCGGCGTCTTCTTCAGGCCGCGCGTGACCATCAGGCGGATATGCACGCCGTCGACCATGTCATTGGCGACCACGGTTTCATAAAGCGCGGCGGCGAGTTCGATACGGCTGCGGCCGATGTCGAGATCGATCGCCCGCGCCCCGGCGAAGAGCCGGTCCAGATGCCGCTCCATGAAGGCGATGCGGCCCCGGATCAGGCGAAAGCCTTCCCACACCCCGTCGCCCAGCACGAAGCCGGCGTCGAAGACCGAGACCTTGGCCTCGCTCCTCGGCAGCAGTTGCCCGTTCACATGGATGAGGACGGTCTCGTTGCGCGGATCGTCAGCGTAGGACTGGCTGCCGATGGACATGTCATGCTGCTCCGGTCAAGCGGTGGGCGCGCAGGCGCTCGTAATAGGGGCGGGCTTCGTCGATCAGGGCTTCGAAGCCGGGCGGCGGGGCCTTGGCCGGGCTCGGCGGGGCGAAGCCGGTCGAGGCTTCGACGGCGGCATACCAATGCGGCGCCCAGACCCCGTCGGTATCGCGCCGGCCGGCGGGCCAGGACAGCATCGCCGCGTCGAAGGCAATGCCGACGGCGCGACAAAGGGCGCCCAGCAGGGCGCGGGGATCGGCCTGGATGTCGCGCCCCTCGATCACCGGCGGGGCCGCGCCGAGACGGTCGGCCGCCCGTTCGAAAATCTCCGCCTGCTCGCGGATGCCGATGTCGGCGAGGGTCACGTTGTCGCGTTTCTCGAGATAGGAGGCGATGACCTCGGCCGGGTCGCGGATCAGGAAGCAATTGACGACACGGTCCAGCCAGCCGCGCTCGATCACCGGCAGCAGGTGATGGGTCATGTGCTTCTGGTAATGCACGGAGCCTCGCTCGATCGGGGCTTCGGTCAGGTCATGCACGACCTTCCGCCAGTCGCCTTCCATGGCGGCGATGATCTCGCCCCGCCCCGGATGCTCGATGCCCGTCGTCGCCAGGTAATGGCCGTAGAGCGGCTCGTCTACCACGGTCGTGTCCGCGCGGTTCTCGAAGGCGCGCATCATGGCGGTCGAGATGTTGCGGGGACCCGACCACATGGCGAGGCGAAGCGGACGGGCGGGGGAATATTCGGTTGGCAAGGCGGGGACACCGGCTTGAAAGGGTTGATCCGGGCAGTATCGCCGAGTCCCGCGCTTTGCTCCACCCCTGGCGCGGCGCGAAAATGAGGCTTGCGTGCAACACATGGGCGCGTGCGCGCGGCGGACGGGAACCTGCCGCAGCTTTGCCGCATTTGATTTCCCGAGTGGCGGCCAATGCGGCCGCATGGACGGGACAGACATCATGGCGCAGCGCATTCTGGTGGTCGAGGACGAGGCGTTCATCGCCTTCTATCTCGATTCCGTGCTGACCGATGCCGGCTATGAGGTGATCGGCCCGGTGGACGACGCCCGTGTCGCCATGCGCCTCGCCGCCGAGGAACGGCCGGATCTCGCCCTGATGGACATCCGCCTGAAGGGCGATGTCGACGGTGTATTCGCCACCCGCCATCTCGTCCTCGAACTCGGCGTGCCGGTCGTCGTCGTCAGCGCCAATGCGCCCCAGTCTCTCGACGATCTGCGCCCGCTGACGTCCCATATCCTGGGAAAACCCATCGCTTCCGAGGAACTGGTGGCGACGGTGCGCGACGCGCTTGCCGCCTGAAGCCGCATCCCTTGCGTCTTGGCCCTGCCACCGGGGTAATTTTCATTGTAAGACAAGGGCATGAAGTCGATGTCCGTCGGGGCGGAACATGTCGAAGGGGCCGAAGCCCCGGCCGTGTCACCCGCTGAAATCGCCCGGGGTGAATCCCATACCCCCGCGCTCTACATGCTCGCGGTCGTCGGCCTTTGCCTCGCCGCGGTGGTGATGACGCTCGTCACCACCCTCGGCCAACCCTGGCTCGGTCTCAAGTTCCGTGAAGCACCGGATGGCTCCATCAGGATTGTCGCGGTCGCGGACGGTGGCCCCGGCGCCGCCGTCGTGACCGGTAGCCAGGCGGTTTCCCTGCGCGGTCCCGGCGGCGCGGCCCTGACCCTCGAGGCCAGCGACATCATTCAGGAGCCGGACGTCCTCGGCACCTATGCCGAGGTGGAGCGTTTCCTGCGGCGTCAGAGCACCCTGAGCGACATGCTGAAAGGCGAAGTGGTTCATCTTGCCCTCGCCGATGGTCGGGTCGTCGACCTGCGTCCGGCCAGCCGGCCGCTGTTCGACCTGCCGCCGGATTTCTGGGTGCAATTGCTGACCGGGGCCGGTTCCCTGCTGATCTGCGGCTGGGTCTACGCGATCCGGCCGCGCGACTGGCCGCCGCGCCTGTTCATGATCAGCGGCATCGGCATGATCGTCTCGGCCCATGCCGCGGCCATCTACAGCGCGCGGGAACTGGCGATCGACGGCGAATTGTTCCGCGCCCTGTCGTCCCTCAATTTTCTCGGCTCGCTCGGGTTCGGGGGGACGGCGATGGCGCTGTTCCTGCTCTATCCTCGGCCGCTGGTCCGGCCGGCGCTGCTGCTGATCATTCCGGCCGTGCTGGTGCCGGTCTATTTCATCGATCTGTTCCGGGTGCCGGAAGACCAGAGTCTGCTGCGCTATGCGCCCATAGCGGCGATCATGGTGCTGATCCTCGTCTTCGTCGCGATGCAGTGGTTCGCGACGCGCCGGGATGCGGCCGCCCGCGCGGCCCTTCGTTGGCTGGGGCTGACGATTTCGATCGGGGCCGGCTGTTTCATCCTGGTGATCGCCGCGCCCGCGCTGATGGAAGTCGAGCCGGTGATGTCCCAGGGTTATGCCTTCGGCTTTTTCCTGCTGATCTATCTTGGGGTCGCCCTTGGTCTCCGCCGCTACCGCCTGTTCGCGATTGGCGAATGGTCCTTCCGGGTGCTGTTCTACGGCGGCGCTGTTTTCGCCATGCTGCTGCTCGATGCCGGTCTCGTCTATCTGCTGCAGCTTGGCCATGATTCGTCCCTTGGCCTGTCCCTCATCCTGGTCGCTTTCCTTTACCTGCCCTTGCGGGACTATCTGTGGCGGCGGACCGTCGCGCGAAAGCGGATGCCCGAGACCGAGCTGTTCCGTTCGGTGGTCGAGGTTGCCTTCTCGGCGTCTCCGGCCGAGCGGGCGGGGCGCTGGCAAAGCCTGCTGGCGCGGCTGTTCGATCCACTGGACATACAGCCGGTACGCGATCCGGTCGGCACGGTGCGATTGCTGAACGACGGTACGGAAATGCGTCTGCCGCCAACGGCCGATGGCCCCGCCCTGATGCTGCGCCATCCTTTCGGCGGACGCTCGCTGTTCTCGCCTGTGCACCTGGGCCTTGCCCGCCAGATCACCCATCTTCTGGCCGAGGCGGAGGTGGGCCGTCATGCCTACGAGCGGGGCGTCGCCGAGGAGCGGCAGCGCATTTCCCGCGATCTGCACGATGATGTCGGTGCCCGGTTGCTGTCCGGCCTGCACCGCAACGACATCGGCGAGACCCGCAAGATCCTGCGCGAGGCGATCGCCGACATCAGGACGATCGCCGGGGCCCTGGCGGGCGACCGCCTGCCGCTGTCCTCGGTGCTGGCGGATCTGCGCCACGAGACGGCGCAAAGGGTCGAGGCGGCGGGGCTTGTCCTCGACTGGCCCCTGGCGCTCGACGATCAGGCGCCCGAGGTGATGGTCGATTACGCGCTGTACCGGCATCTGGTCTCGGCGGTGCGGGAAGTGGTGAGCAATGCCCTTCGCCATGCGTCGGCCAGCCGGATCACGGTCGCCATCGACTGGGACAATCGTCGCCTGCGGGCCAATATCACCGACGACGGCACGGGCCTTTCGCGGAAGAGCAGCGGCAACGGCCTTCGCAATATCACGGAGCGCATGACCGAAATCGGCGGCTGGATCGATTTTCCACCAGTGGAAACGGGCACGAGGGTGACGCTGGCCATGCCGCTGCGGGCCGGAGGGGGAACGCCATGACGCCCGATGGCGCCTGTCGCCTCGGCCTTGTCCTCGAGGATCAGCCGGACACGCGAGACGCGCTGGTCGCCGTCCTGCGCGAGACATTTCCCGGGATGGAGATCGTCGCCTTCGGCACCTTGGCCGAGGCGAGGGACTGGATCGCCCCCCATCTGAAGCCCGACATGGCCGCGGTCGCGCTGATCGATCTTGCCCTGCCGGATGGCTCGGGGATCGAGTTGCTGCAGCTGCTGTCCACAGGCTTTCCACGGGTGATGCCCGTGGTGACGACGATCTTCGATGACGATGCCCATCTGTTCGAGGCGCTGGCCGCGGGCGCGCAGGGCTATCTTCTGAAGGATCTCGACGCGGCCGTGCTTGGTCGTTACCTGCGCCGGATGCGCCAGGGCGAGCCGCCGCTGTCCCCCTCGATCGCGCGGCGGATGCTTGGCCATTTCCGGGTGAATTCGCCGGCCGCGACGCTTGGACCGGCGTTGGGCGAGATCGCCCTGACCCGGCGGGAAATCGAGGTGCTGCAACTGATCGGCCGTGGCCTTCGGGTGGGGGAGGCGGCGGGCGTCCTCGGTCTCGCCGACCAGACCGTGGCGGGCTATGTGAAGAGCATCTATCGCAAGCTGCATGTCTCGTCGCGGGCGGAAGCCGCGCTCGAAGCCGCGAGACGCGGCCTCGTCTGACGGTGCCGGGGTCTGACCTTTCGACCCGGAAACCCCCTGTTCCGGGGATACCGTCAGGGGGTCGTATCGACTAGCGTTTCAGACGGCAGCGCTCCTGCCATCGATGTGCCATTTCGCGTCGCGGCTCCGGGTCGATCGAGTCCGCTTTCCTGTGCCGGGGGGCCAGGAAAGACGATCCCCGGGCCGGGATATCGAAAGCCTGTCTGACCGCGTTGCCCCCGCGTCGGACAGGGCTGGTTGCCGGGGGGTGGCCAGGGCCATCGATGGGCGGGAGGCGTGACCTCCCGCCTTTTTCTTTCCAGTCAGGCCGCCGAGCGGACCGCCGCGATGATGCGGTCCTGCGCTTCTTCCGTCAGATAGGGATGCATCGGCAGGCTCAGCACCTGGCCCGACAGTCTCTCCGACACCGGCACGCCACCCGGGCCGGTCGGGAAATGCTTGTAGCCTTCCTGATGACTGAGCGGGATCGGGTAATAGATCGCGGTGGGCACGCCCGCGTCCTTGCAGGCGGCGGCGACCCTGGCGCGGTCCTCGAGCAGCAGGGTATATTGCGCCCAGACGCTGGTCGCTCCCGCCATCAGGCGCGGCACTTTCGCGACATCCCGCAGGCCGTCGTTGTAACGATCGGCGATGCGCTGGCGGGCCTCGATCTCGTCGGGAAAAATCTTCAGCTTCTCGATCAGGACGGCGGCCTGGATGGTGTCGAGCCGGCCGTTGATGCCGATGCGGACATTCTCATACTTGTCGCTGCCCTGGCCGTGGATGCGGATGGAGCGCAGGATTTCGATCAGCTCGTCGTCGTCGGTGAAGACCGCGCCGCCGTCGCCGTAGCAGCCGAGGGGTTTCGCCGGGAAGAAGCTGGTCGCGGTGGCGACGCCGTAGGTGCCGACGGCGCGGTTGTTCAGCTTGGCGCCGAAGCTCTGCGCCGCGTCGGACATCAGCCAGAGCCCTTCCGCCTCGGCGATGGGCAGGATCGCCTGATAATCGGCGGGCTGGCCGAACAGGTCGACGGGGATGACCGCGACCGGCCGCAGGCCATTGTTCCGCGCCCATTTGATCGAGGCGGCGAGATGCGCCGGGTCCATGTTGAACGTATCTTCGAGGACATCGACGAAGACCGGCGTCGCCCCGACCCAGGCCACCACTTCGGCGGTGGCGACGAAGGTGAAGGCGGGCACGAAGACGGCATCGCCCGGGCCGACACCCTTCGCCATCAGGACGAGGCCGAGGGCATCGGTGCCATTGGCGCAGGACAGGACATGCCTGGCGCCGCAGAATTCGCCCAGCTGCTTTTCGAGTTCGATCACCTCCGGCCCCATGATATAGGCGCCGGAATGGACGACCTTCAGGATCGCCTCGTCGACGGCGGCGCCCATTACCAGGCGCTGGGACTGCAGGTCGATGAAGGGGATCGGGGCGGTGGTCATGGTCACTTCCTTCGAGTCTCGAAGCGGCTAGTGTGTGCCACAGGGTTTGGACCAACTGCGGGATCGCCGCAAGTCCAAGCCATGCATGGCTGATCGGGTGATTTGGATGCGCAGGATAGCGAGGAATGTCCCCTTGGTCGGGTTCGGCCTGGTATTGACCGTCATCGTCGGGCAAAGCGCCTTGGCTGACGAGACGTGGTCACTGGCAAGGCCGGGCGGGCCGGCGGTCGGTCAGGCCAGGATGACATGCTCCGCCAATGATCTGGGCCGGCTGCACCTGTTCGATCGTTATGGCGGCGAGCTGGGTTCGGCGGCGGTCGAGGGGTGTCCCCGACTGTTCTCGCCGCTGCCCCTCGATGCGGTTGGCGGTGGTGCGGCCCTGATTGTCGCGGGGAACGACAAGGTGATCTCGCTGCTGGCGGCGGTTACCCCCGGGGGCGGCATGGTGCTGCCGGTGGACCTTCAGGACGTGGTCGTTCGCGCCGCGGAAACCGACGGGGAAGGGCGGGTTCTGTCGATCACCCTCGGCCGCGATACGGTGGACGGCAAGGGCGGGAGCAAGGTCTGCCGCCTGACCGATGTGTCCTCCAGCCTTGCCTGCATCGACGGATTCTAGGAGCCCTCCGGGTCCTTTCCCGCTGTCGTCATGCCGGCGAGGATCGGGCGCCTTCTCGTCGCGAGGTCCCGGCCTGCGCCGGGACGACGGCCTTCGGTATCCCTAACCGCGGCTGAACCAGTGCTGCAGGGCGATGGAGGCGGCGACGGTGGCGTTGAGGGATTCGACGGCGCCGCTCGTGGGAATCGCCAGACGCTGGGCGGCGAGGCCGTCGGGCAGGCCCTGGCCTTCCTCGCCGAGGATGAGGCGGAGGTCGTCCGGCCAGGCGAAGGCGGTCAGGTCGCGGCCGCCGCCGTCGAGGGCGAAGAGCAGGCCGGCCGCGCCATCGAGCGCCTTCCAGCCGGCGAGGCGCCGGAACTCCAGCCGGAACACGGCATTGGCGGCGGCGCGCAGGCATTTCGGGTGAAAGGGATGGGCGCAATCGGGCAGCAGCAGCACCCGGCGAACGCCGAAGGCGGCGGCGCTGCGCAGCAGGGCGCCCAGATTGGCGGGATCGCCGAGGGCACAGACGAGCTCCAGCCCTTGCGGCGGTGTCGCCGGGTCGATGACGGGCATGTCCGGCACGGTGCCGACGAGGAGCGGCAGGCCGGTGCCCGAGACGTCCAGCCGCTCGAACAGCGGGCGGGCGAGGACATGGCGGGCGATGCCTTCCGGCAGCAGCGGATCGAGGGCTTCGAGGGCGGGCGTGTCGGGCGCCAGCGCGGCGGTGAAGCGGCCGGGCTCCGCGCGCAGGGCTTCGGGCACGGTCTTCCGCCCGGCGAGAAGGAAGGCGCCATGTTTGCGGATGCCGCGCCCGTCCAGCAGCTTTTCCCAGGTGCGGAAGCGGTCGTTCTGGGCGCTGTCGATGGCGATGGTGCGCATGGCCTCAGATCGTCATCTGGGTGCCAAGCTCGATCACCCGGTCGGACGGGATCTGGAAGAATTCCGTCGCGTCCGAGGCATTGCGCGCCAGCGAGATATAGAGCCGGTCCTGCCACAGCGGCATGGCGCCCCGCGGGCTCGTCCGCAGCGAACGCCGGCCAAGGAAGAAGGACGTGCTCATGATGTCGTACTTGAGGCCGAGCTTGCGCGCGGCGGCCAGGGCCTTCGGCAGGTTCGGGCTTTCCATGTAGCCGTAGGAAACCCGCATCATCATCATGCGCGGGCTGAGCGACTGCACCGAAACCCGGGACTCGGGATCGATATAGGGCTCCTGCGCCGCCTCGATGGTGACGATCACATTCTGCTCGTGCAGCACCTTGTTGTGCTTCAGGTTGTGCATCAGGGCGACCGGGGCGACATTGGGCGTCGAGGTCAGGAACATGGCCGTGCCCGGCACCTGATGCGGATGGCTTTTTTCCAGCATGGCGACGACGTCGAGCAGGGGCAGGCTGTCGCGCCGCGATTTCTCGGCCAGGATCGCCGTGCCCCTGATCCAGGTGTACATCACGAGGGCGAGCGATGCGCCCAGCGCCAGCGGCATCCAGCCGCCCTCGGCGATCTTCAGCAGATTGGCGCCGAGGAAGGTCAGATCGATCAGCAGGAAGGGCGTGATGACGAGAAGCGCCACCGGCAGCGGCCAGTTCCAGCGATGGCGCATGACGACGAACATGAGAAGCGCGGTCACGACCATGGTGCCGGTCACGGCGATGCCGTAAGCCGAGGCGAGATTGCTCGAGGAATGGAACGACAGCACCAGGATGACGACGGCGATGGCCAGCAGCTTGTTCACCCGGGGCATGAAGATCTGGCCGACATGGGCGTCCGACGTGTGGCGGACTTCCATGCGCGGCATGATGCCGAGCTGGATCGCCTGCCGGGTCAGGGAATAGGCGCCGGTGATCACCGCCTGGGCCGCGATCACGGTGGCCATGGTCGCCAGCAGCACCATGGGCAGCAGGCCCCATTCGGGCACCAGGAGGAAGAAGGGATTTTCCAGCGTCTCGGGCTTCGACAGCACGAGCGCGCCCTGGCCGAGGTAATTGAGGGTGAGCGACGGGAAGACGATGACGGTCCAGGCGAGACGGATCGGCTTTCGGCCGAAATGCCCGAGGTCGGCATAGAGCGCCTCGGCGCCGGTGACGGCGAGCAGCACGGAGCCGAGGGCGATGATGCCCACCGTCTTGTGCTGCAACAGGAAATCGATGGCATAGGCGGGGTTGAAGGCCAGCAGGACGGCCGGCTGATCGGCGATATGGCTGGCGCCGGCGACGGCGATGGCCAGGAACCAGACGACCGTGATCGGCCCGAAGAAGAAGGCGACCCGCGCGGTGCCCCGGCTCTGCACCATGAACAGCAGCAGGATGATGCCGATCGTGATGGGCACGACATAGGGGTCGAAGGCGGGGGTGATGAGTTTCAGGCCCTCGACCGAGGACAGGACGGAAATGGCCGGCGTGATCACCGCGTCGCCATAGAACAGGGCCGCGCCGGTGACGCCAAGGGCCAGCACGAAGGTCGAGCGCCGCGCCATGGCCCGCCGGGCCAGCGCCATCAGCGACAGGATGCCGCCTTCGCCATTGTTGTCGGCCCGCAGCAGCAGGATGACATATTTCACCGTCACGACGAGGATCAGCGACCACAGGATGAGGGACAGCACGCCGAGCACCATCGGCTCCGTCACCGGCCCGCGCGAGGCGGTGTGGAGCAGGGCTTCGCGGAAGGCGTAGAGCGGGCTGGTGCCGATGTCGCCATAGACGACACCGACGCTGCCGATGGCGAGAGCGATCAGTTTCGCTCTCTCCGACTGCGCGCCGTGGTCTCCGTTCGGCTTGGCCGTGGCGGCGTTGCTCATCGCGTGCTCCGGTTGGATGGGGGGATACTGGGGCGGCGGGGGGTCATTGCCTAGTCGATTTCGCGGTGCAGCGCGAATTATGCCGTGGCGATGTTAAGGAAGACCTATCCTTCGATTTCTTCCCGCAGCATCTCGAGGGTCAGCCATTCTTCCTCGGCGGCATCGCGCTCGCCTTGCGCCGCGTCAATCCGGGCGGCGGCCTTCTGGAAGCCGGCCGGGTCCCTGGCGAAGAAGGCGCTGTCGGTCAGCCGGGCCTGGAGCGCGGCGATTTCCGCGCCCAGCGCCTCGATCCGGGCGGGCAGGGTCTCCAGCGCGTGCTTTTCCTTGAAGGACATCTTGCGCCTGGCCGTGGCCCTCGGGGCGGCCGAGGACGCCGGGGCGGATTTCGTCGCCACGGTCTGGCCATCGGTCTCGCGCGCTTCGACGCCGTGACCGCGCTGCGCCACCATGTCGCTGTAGCCGCCGGCATATTCGGTCCAGCGCCCCGGCCCCTCATAGGCGAGCACCGAGGTCGCGATCCGGTCGAGGAAGTCGCGATCGTGGCTGACCAGCAGCACCGTGCCCTGATAATCCGCCAGGATTTCCTCGAGGAGATCGAGGGTCTCGAGGTCGAGATCGTTGGTCGGCTCGTCGAGGACGAGAAGGTTGGACGATTTGGCCAGCGCCCGCGCCAGCATCACCCGGCCCCGCTCCCCGCCCGAGAGCACGGACAGGGGCGTGCGCGCCTGTTCGGGGCCGAACAGGAAGTCCTTCATGTAGCCGATGACATGCTTGTAGCTGCCCGCGACTTCCACCTGGTCGCTGCCGCCGCCGGTCAGGGCATCTTGCAACGTGGTGGTCGGGGCGAGGGATTCGCGCTTCTGGTCGAGGGTGACCATCTCGAGGTTGGTGCCGAGGCGGATTTCGCCGCTGTCGGGTGCCAGCGCCCCCGTGAGCAGGTTGATCAGCGTCGTCTTGCCGGCGCCATTCGGCCCGACGATGCCAAGGCGGTCACCCCGGCGCAGGCGCAAGGACAGGTCGGTGATGATCGGCCGCCCGTCATAAGCCTTGGAGATGTCGCGGGCCTCGATCACGGTCTTGCCCGACGTTCCACCCTCGCCGACGGCCATCTGCACGGTGCCGACGGCTTTCCGTTCTTCCCGGCGGTCTTTGCGCATGGAATGCAGCTGGCCGAGGCGGCGCATGTTGCGCTTGCGCCGGCCCGAGACACCGTGGCGCAGCCAGTCGAGTTCGGCGACGATCTTGCGGTCGAGCTTGTGGCGCTCTTTCTCTTCCTGTTCGAGCACGTCGTCGCGCCAGTCCTCGAAGGCGGCGAAGCCGCGCTCGGTCCGCCGCGCGACGCCCCGATCGAGCCAGACCGTGGCCCGCGACAGGGCGGTGAGGAAACGGCGGTCGTGGCTGATCAGCACGAGGGCGGAGCGGCAGCGACGGAGTTCGTCTTCCAGCCATTCGATGGCCGGCAGGTCCATGTGGTTGGTCGGCTCGTCGAGCAGCAGGATGTCAGGCTCGGGCGCCAGGGTGCGGGCGAGGGCGGCGCGGCGGATCTCGCCGCCCGACAAGGTTCTGGGGTCTTCCTCGCCGGTCATGCCGAGGGATTCGAGCAGGCTGCGCGCCCGGTGATGATCGTCGCCCGGGGCCAGGCCGGCCTCGACATAGGCGAGGGTGGTGGCGAAGCCTGAAAGGTCGGGTTCCTGTGGCAGATAGCGTATGGTAACGCCGGACTGGACGATCCGCTCGCCGCGGTCGGGCTCGACGAGACCGGCCGCGATCTTGAGCAGGGTCGACTTGCCCGAGCCGTTGCGGCCGACGAGGCACAGGCGATCGCCCTCGCCGACGATCAGTTCGGCGCCGTCGATTACCGCGGGGCCGCCGTAACCGACGTGTATGTCGCGTAGCGTGAGAAGGGGTGCTGCCATGGTCGCGCCGTCAATAGCGGTCCTTGCCGCCAAGATCAACCACGCTGGGCGAGGCGGGCCGAGACGGTATAAACGACAGCACTATTGACCTAACCGCAGGAATAAGGCATTTATGTGCGCATCGAAGCGAAAGGCCCTAATTAAATGACCGCCGAGAAGATAGTCTGGCAAGATAGTTTCGCAAGTCGCGCCAGCCGGATGAACGCATCCGAGATCCGGGAATTGCTTAAACTGCTGGATCAGCCCGGCATCATCTCCTTCGCCGGTGGCATCCCCGATCCCGCGCTGTTTCCGACCCAGGTGATCGGCGATGCCTATGCATCGATCCTGGCCGATCCGGCGCGGGCGGCGCAGGCGCTGCAATATTCGGTTTCCGAAGGCTATCTGCCGCTGCGTCGCTGGATCGTCGAGCACATGGCCAGCCTCGGCGTGCCCTGCGACGAGCACAACATCATGATCACCGCGGGCTCGCAGCAGGGGCTCGACTTCATCGGCAAGCTGTTCCTGTCGCCGCATGACACGGCGCTGGTCGCCGCGCCGACCTATCTCGGCGCGCTGCAGGCCTTCAACGCCTATGAACCGCGCTATGACACGCTGATGCTCGAGGGCGGCAACCGCACGCCCCAGAGCTACGCCGAACTGGCCAAGGTCCGGGGCGGCCGCGTCGGTCTTGCCTATCTGGTCGCCGATTTCGCCAACCCCTCGGGCGAGACGGTCAGCCTCGAGGCGCGCGAGGCGCTGCTCGATCTCGCCGAGGCGCTGAACATCGTCGTCGTCGAGGACGCGGCCTATCAGGCGCTGCGTTACGACGGCGAGAATGTCCCGCCCGTCCTCGCCCTCGACATCGCCCGTTCGGGCGGGATCGAGCACAGCCGCACGCTTTATTGCGGCACCTTCTCGAAGACCCTGGCGCCCGCGCTCCGGGTCGGCTGGATCTGCGGCGCCTCGGAAGTCATCGCCAAGCTGGTGCTGGCCAAGCAGGCGGCGGATCTTCACTGCGCCACCATCAATCAGGCGGTGATGCATCAGGTGGCCGAAGCGTCCTACGACG
Organism: Zavarzinia sp.; assembly: GCF_049306435.1. NCBI lineage: Bacteria > Pseudomonadati > Pseudomonadota > Alphaproteobacteria > Rhodospirillales > Zavarziniaceae > Zavarzinia > Zavarzinia sp. The sequence continues at coordinate 6,157 of NZ_JBAQRT010000323.1, read as the reverse complement.
CCCAGGTCACGCGCAATCGCGGTGCCTATAAGGAGAGGCGGGACGCCATGCTGGGCGCGCTGGCCAGGCACATGCCGGAAGGCGTGACCTGGACGAAGCCCGAAGGCGGCATGTTCGTCTGGGTGACCCTGCCCGAGGCGATCGACGGTGCCAAGCTCCTGGCCCGTTCGATCGAGGAATGCCAGGTCGCTTTCGTGCCGGGCGGTGCCTTCTATGGCGAGGGACGGCGCGACAACAAGCTGCGTCTGTCCTACTCCCTGTCGACGCCGGAGCAGATCGACACCGGCATCGGCCGCCTGGGCGGCCTGGTCGGCGACATGGTCGCCGGGCGCTGAACGCCATCGGTAGCGGCGGTCGGGTCGGTCGCCGCTACTGTCTCCGTATTGGTTATAATTGCTGTCGGTTTAACGTGGTTAACGTCGCGGTCATGCCGCGATGCAGCGCGAAATTCGCTGCCACAATGCAACAGGCAAGGCCCGCGCCCACGACTATAGTGGGGTAATTCATTCATTATGGGAATTTCGTGTTCCGATCTGACGGAACTTACCTGCCGCATTGAAACTGAATACCCGCGCAAATGCGTCTGTCTGGCGCAAAGTCCCCAGGTGATGCTCCGATGACGGGATTCGAGGCGAACTGGTCGCTTGACGATCAGAAACTCGCAAATCTCGCGCCGGGGCGGCTGGGGACGAGTAAAGATTGCAAGGGGCACCAGATAAATGAAAATGCGCGCCATCACTCTGTCGGCGGCGATCCTCGCCGCGGCATCCGCTGCTCCTTTCGTTCTGGCGCAGGATGCGGTGCCGGTGTCGGAAGAGCAGTTCGGCTATGGCAAGGCCGTGGCGGAAACCAATTTCCAGCTCAGCATCTTTGGCGGCGGGGATGAGAACGGCGGCCTCTACGGCGGCGCCCCCAGCGTGACCCTGCCCATCGGAGACAAGCTCGGTCTGCAGATCGACGGCATCGCCGGTTTCGTCGCCGACGAGGTGGGCTTCGCCGGCGGCGCGGCCCAGTTGTTCTACCGCGAGCCCGAGACCTTCATGGTCGGCGTCGTCGGTGCCGGCTATTTCGTCGATGATTACGAACAATATGCCGTCGCCGGCATCGCCGAATATTACATCAGCAACGTCACCCTCGAAGGCATCGCCGGCTATACGCTGGGCGAAGTCGTGCCGGACCAGTTCTATGGCCGCGCCGGGCTTTCGATCTATCCGAACCCCAACCTGCGCCTCGGCGCCGGCCTGACCTATTCGGACGTTGTCGGCCTTGGCGGCGACATCCAGGCGGAAGCCCTGCTGACCGATATCCCGGGCATGGCCCTGTTCGCGACCGGCGCCTTCGACAACAAGGGCGCGACCGGTTACGGCGGCGTGCGCTTCTACTTCAACAGCGGCACCAACCTGTTCAGCGACGATCGCACCAAGCAGGCTTCGGCGCCGACGCTGATCGACATCCACCGCAAGCTCGCCCGGCAGAACTTCTTCCTGTCCGACCCGATCGGCTTCGGCATCCGCCAGATCAGCCGGGCTGGCGGCGCGGCGACCGGCGGCGATCCGTTCGGCGATGTCCCGCCCGATCATGGCAATGGTGGCGAGACCACGACCTGCGCCGATCTGATCTGCACCGTGCAGGACACGCTGGGCGGCCTGACCGACCAGACCCTGCTCGATCCGGTGACCGATCTCGTGAACACGCTGGTCGATCCGACCGACGGCGCCCTGTCGGCCCTGACCGGCCAGCTGGCGGATCTCACCAATACGGATGGCGCGCTCGGCGCGTTGACCGAGCTGGTGCAGGGCCTCGTCGGGACCGAGAATTCGGCCCTGACCCCGCTGGTCGACGCGCTGAACGACGTGCTGGCCGGCCTTGGCGGCGGCTTCAGCCCCGAGGACATCACGGCCCAGATCTCGGCGATCCCGGGTCTGGGTGGCGTGCTCGGTGGCCTGCTGCCCTGATGATGGCGCCGGGGCGGCTTCCACCGCCCCGCATGCCCTGAAATCACCCTGACGCCTCCCCCGGGGGGCGCGGGGAGGGTGATGAGCCCGGCCGGTGACGGCCGGGCTTCTTCGTTTCCAACAGACGGGCGGCTTGCCGGCTTTACCGTTTCTTCATGACGACATGCCAGTGTGACCGATATTCTCGCGCGCTCGGGTGAGATATTCGTGACGGAGTTCAATGGCCGATGTGGGCTGCTGCCAGCTCGATGCTGCGTTCATGCGGGCTCACCCTTTGTCTTGTCGCGGCGTCGCTCGCCGCGCGGGCTGAACAGGGCGGGGTGACCGCTTTCGAGCGCGCCCACGCGGAACATCTCGGCATCATCCGCTTCTGCGTCGATCCGGACTGGTCGCCCTTCGAATGGGTGGATGGCGAGGGGCGTCACCGCGGCATTGGCGCCGATCTTCTCGGCCTGGTCGCCCGCCGGGCGGGCCTCGCGATCGAGCTTCAGCGCACGAAAGACTGGGACGAGAGTCTCGATGCGGCGGCCAGGGGGCGCTGCAGCCTGCTCAGTTTCCTGAACCGGACACCGGCGCGGGAAAAATGGCTGCTGTTCACCGAACCGGTCTTTTCCGACCCCAATGTGATCATCACCCGCGAAGAGCATCCGGCGGTCGCCAACCTGCACGACCTGTCGGGGCAGGTCATGGCGCTGCCGCGCGGCACCTCGATCGAGGAGCGGGTCCGCAAGGACTACCCGAACATCGCCATCTTGCTGACCGCGACGGAAGACGAGGCAATGCAGATGGTCTCGGACCGGCGGGCCGATCTGACCCTGCGTTCCCTCATCGTCGCGGCCTATACGATCAAGAAGCAGGGTCTGTTCAATCTCAAGATCGCCGGGCGCCTGTCGGACTATACCAATCATCTGCGGATCGCCGTTTCGAGCGGTGACGACGTGCTGCGCGACATTCTCGATCGCGGCGTCGCCACCCTGACCGAGGAGGATCGCGACGAGATCGTCAATCGCTATGTCTCGATCACGATCGAGGAGCCCTTCGACCTCGGCCTTCTGGCGCGGATTGCCGGCGCCGTGGTCGTGGCCCTCGGGGTCGCGGGCGCCGTGATCTGGCGGATGAGCCGCGTCAATCGCGAACTCCGGCTCCAGTCGCGGATGGATGCCCTGACAGGTCTCGTGAACCGCAAGGCGATCGAGGCGCGGCTCGATGCCGAAGTGGCCCGCGCGCTTCGACACCAGCGCGACCTATGCGTCATCATGATGGATATCGATCACTTCAAGGCCGTGAACGACGATTTCGGCCACCCCGCCGGCGACAGGGTGCTGGCCAGCTTCGGTCGTCTGATCGCGTCGGGGGTGCGGCGCCTCGATCTTGCCGGGCGATTGGGCGGCGAGGAATTCGTCGTCCTTTGTCCGGAGGCCGGGCTGGTCGAAGGCTTCGGCGCCGCCGAGCGCATCCGCCGCGCGGTCGAGGACGCGGACTTCGGCCTGGGGCGGCCGGTGACCATCAGCGCGGGCGTCGCCGCGCTGCGGCGGGGCGACCGGGGCCAGGATCTGCTGGCCCGGGCCGACACCGCCCTTTATGCCGCCAAACGCAGCGGCCGCAACCGCACGATGGACGATACCGGGGCGCCGAACTGAAGACCGGCGATGGGAACGGCACCCATGCGCAAGGCGCCGAGGTCGGGTAACCTGTCGCCCGCGCTTTCACCTTTTCCGGTGTCTCCCCTATGATTCCTCGCATCACCCAGGCCGTCATCCTGTGCGGCGGCCTCGGCACTCGCCTCGGCAGCCTGACCACATCGACACCGAAACCGCTGTTGCCGGTGGCCGGGCGGCCGTTCCTGGAAATCCTGATCGAGGAAATCGCCCGCCAGGGCATCCAGCGCATCCTGCTGCTGGCGGCTTTCGCATCCGATCAGGTGCGGGCCTTCGCCGCCGCGCTGCCCGAAAGCCTCGGCATGGATATCGAGGTTTCGATCGCGATCGAGCCGGACCGGGCGGGCACCGGCGGCGCGGTCTGGCACGCGAAGGACCAGCTCGACGAGCTGTTCTATCTCTTCAACGGTGATTCCTGGTTCGACGTGCCTCTGGGCGAGCTTGCCCGCGCCCTGCCGGCCGACCCGGACGTGGTCGGCATCCTGGCGCTGCGCCGCCTGCCCGAGGCGGGGCGCTATGGCGTCGTCACCTTGGCGGGCGACCGGATCGCGCAATTCGCGGCCAGGGCGGAGGCGGGCTCGGGCCCCGTCCTCGTCAATGCCGGGGTCTATCTGTTCCGGCGCGGTCTTATCGATGCCCTGTCGCCGCTCTGTTCCCTCGAACAGGACGGGTTGGCGACCCTTGGCGAACAGGGCCGGCTGGCCGGGCTGCCGTCGGACGGCTATTTCCTCGACATCGGCATTCCCGATGATTATGCGCGGGCGCAGACGGAAATTCCGGCCCATCGCCGCCGGCCGGCGCTGTTTCTCGACCGGGACGGCGTCATCAACATCGATCACGGCCACATCGGCAGCGTCGATCGCTTCGAATGGGTCGCGGGCGCGCGGGAAGCCGTGCTGCGGGCCAACCGGCTCGGCTATTACGTCTTCATCGTCACCAATCAGGCCGGCATCGCCAAGGGTTACTACACCGAGGCGGATTATCGCGCTGTGAAGGCCCATGTCAGGGCCGGCCTCGCCGAAATCGGCGCCCATGTCGACGACGAGCGACATTGCCCGTTCCATGTCGAGGCGACGATCGAAGCCTATCGCCGGGACAGCGACTGGCGAAAGCCGGGACCCGGCATGTTGCTCGACCTGATGAAGCGCTGGCCTGTCGATGCCGCGAACAGTCTGATGATCGGCGATCGCGACAGCGACATGGCGGCGGCCTCGGCGGCGGGGATCGCCGGCCATCTGTTCCCGGGCGGCAATCTCGACGTTTTCCTTGCCCCCCTCTTGAAGGAGACGCGGTCATGACGAGCGGCATCACCGCGCTGGAGCGCGAATTCGCCCTGTTGCGGTCCTGGCTGTTCGAGGAAGCCTTGCCGCTGTGGACCGACCGGGGCCTCGACCGGGCGAACGGCGGTTTCTTCGAGAAGCTGAACACGGACGGGACACCGACCATCGAGCCCCGGCGGGCGCGGGTGATCGGCCGCCAGATCTACGTCTTCGCCATCGCCGGCAAGCTGGGCTGGACCGGGCCCGCGGACGAGATGATGCGCTATGCCCTCGACCGGCTGTTCCGCTGCCATCTCGGGGTTGATGGCATGGTGATCTCGACGGTCACGGCGGAAGGGGCGCCCCTGAACGCCGGTTTCGATCTTTACGATCATGCCTTCGTCCTGTTCGGCCTTGCCGCCGCTGCGGCGCGGGGCAAAGAAACCGCCGGCTTCGCGGCAAGGGCGGCCCGCCTGCGGGACGACATGAAGGCGGGCTGGGGCCATCCGCTTGCCGGCTTCGAGGAAAGCAATCCGCGCAGCCTGCCGCTGAAGGCCAATCCCCACATGCATATGCTGGAAGCCTCGCTGGCCTGGATGGCGGTGTCGGACGATCCGGCCTGGGGCGCTCTCGCCGACGAGATCGCCGAATTGTGTCTCGCGCGGTTTCTCGATCCCGCGACCGGCGCGTTGCGCGAGTATTTCGGCGGCGAATGGCAGTTGCTGAACCAGCCGGATTACGGCGTGGTCGAGCCCGGCCATCAGTTCGAATGGTCCTGGCTGCTGCGCCGCTGGGGCCATTGGCGCGGACGGGCCGATGCGCTGGCGGCGGCCGGGCGCCTCGCCGAGATCGGCGAAGCGCCGGGGGTCTGCCCGGTCCGGCACCTCGCCATGAATGAGCTGAACCCAGATCTCTCGCTGCGGGATGGCCTGTGCCGGCTGTGGCCGCAGACCGAGCGGATCAAGTCCCATGTCCTCGCCATGGCGCTCTCATCAGATGGTGAAGACCGCGCCGCCTTCGCCCTCCAGGCGGCGCAGGCGGCCTCGGGCCTTCGCCGCTTTTTCGATCATCCGCTGAAGGGCGCGTGGTGGGAACACCTCGGCATCGACGGCAAGCCGCTGGCCGAGCCGGCGCGCACCAGCAGCCTCTATCACATCATCTGCGCCATCAATGAAATCGCGGATCGGCTGGCGGCGGTGCAGGCGCGGCCCTGAAGCCGGTGGTATCCCGCTATTCGAGGTCTTCCAGCTCGAAGGACGGGACGGCGGGGCCGGGGGCGGTCGGG
>NZ_JBAQRT010000322.1:0-41316 GCF_049306435.1 Zavarzinia sp. | reverse complement strand
GGTGACAATGTCGCGATGTCGGTCGAGCTGATCGCTCCGATCGCCATGGACGACGGTCTTCGTTTCGCGATCCGCGAAGGCGGCCGCACCGTCGGTGCCGGCGTCGTCGCATCGATCGAGAAGTAAGGTTTGAAGGATACCTGGCCGGGTCCTTAGGAGTGTAGCTCAATTGGTAGAGCACCGGTCTCCAAAACCGGGGGCTGGGGGTTCGAGCCCCTCCACTCCTGCCATCCTTCGCGGGTGAGCATCCGGGCGGGTTGTCAGATCGAAGGGCAAAGGGCCGGACGCGGGCAACCGCATCCCGGCCCTAGGCTCGTTGGAAATCGGGGCTCCGGTATCGGGGTTCCTGAACGCAAGGGTGAGTGACAGGGCATGAGCAAGTCGAGTCCGATCGAATTTGCCCGGCAGGTGCGCCAGGAAGTCTCCAGGGTCACTTGGCCGTCGCGCAAGGAGACCGGTATCACGACGCTGTTCGTGTTTGTCATGGTTGTGGTTGCCTCTATATTTTTCCTTGCAGTGGATATCGGCCTTTCCAAGCTGGTCGAACTGATCCTCGGCTTCGGAGCGTAAGGTCATGGCAGCGCGCTGGTACATCGTTCACGCCTATTCGGGCTTCGAGAAGAAGGTCGCGGGCTCGATCCGCGAGCAGGCCGAGCAGCACGGTATGCAGGATCAGATCCAGGAAGTCCTGGTGCCGACCGAGGAAGTGGTCGAGATCCGCCGCGGCCAGAAGGTGAACGCCGAACGCAAGTTCTATCCCGGCTATGTGCTGGTGAAGATGGAAATGAGCGATCAGGGTTATCACCTGATCAAGAATACCGCCAAGGTCACGGGTTTCCTTGGTCCCGCCGGCAAGCCGACGCCGATTTCCGAGCGTGAGGCGCAGCATATCCTGCACCAGGTGCAGGAAGGCATCGAGCGGCCCAAGAGCACGATCACCTACGAGATCGGCGAACAGGTTCGGGTGGCGGACGGCCCCTTCACCTCGTTCAACGGCGTGGTGGAAGATGTCGACCACGAGCGTTCGCGCCTCAAGGTCGCGGTTTCGATTTTCGGCCGGGCGACCCCGGTCGAACTGGAATTCGCTCAGGTCGAGAAGATCTGAGGGAAAAGGCGAGGGGCTACCGCGTTTCCCTTGAGGAGGCGCGGCGGTCGGTGCGGGAGGCCATCCTGGGGAGACCACCAGGGGCCGTACCCACAACCTCCCGGATCAACCGGCCGCTTCCCGCTTTCGGGATACGGCCAGGAGGGATGTCATGGCAAAGAAGATTGACGGTTACATCAAGTTGCAGGTGAAGGCTGGCGCCGCCAACCCGTCCCCGCCGATCGGCCCCGCGCTGGGCCAGCGCGGCGTGAACATCATGGGGTTCTGCAAGCAGTTCAACGCGGAAACGGCGAACCTCGAGAAGGGGATTCCGATCCCGGTGGTGATCACTGTCTATTCGGACAAGTCGTTCACCTTCGTGACCAAGACCCCGCCGGTGACCTTCTACCTGAAGAAGGCCGCCAACCTGAACAAGGGTTCGACGACCCCGGGTCGGGGCACGGTCGGTTCGGTTTCGATGGATCAGATCCGCGAAATCGCCGCGATCAAGATCAAGGACTCGAATTCCAACGACGTCGAGGCCGTTGCCCGCCAGATCGCCGGCTCCGCCCGGTCGATGGGCCTTGCGGTGAAGGAGTAATCCCATGGCTATCGCAAAGCGTCTGCGCAAGGCCGCCGAAGGCATCGATCCGGCGAAGAGCTATCCGCTGACCGACGCGGTGAAGATGATCCGCGAGCGCGCCACGGCGAAGTTCGACGAGACCATCGAGGTCGCGCTGAATCTCGGCGTCGATCCGCGTCACGCCGACCAGATGGTTCGCGGCGTCGTCACCCTGCCGAACGGCACGGGCAAGACCGTCCGCGTCGCCGTCTTCGCCAAGGGCGAGAAGGCCGAGCTGGCCAAGGCCGCCGGCGCCGACATCGTCGGTGCCGATGACCTCGCCGCCGAAGTCCAGGCCGGCAACATCAACTTCGACCGCTGCATCGCGACGCCGGACATGATGGTCGTCGTCGGCAAGCTCGGCAAGGTGCTCGGCCCGCGCGGCCTGATGCCGAACCCGAAGCTGGGCACGGTGACCGGTGACGTCGCCGGCGCCGTCAAGGCGGCCAAGGGCGGTCAGGTGGAATTCCGTGTCGAGAAGGCCGGCGTCCTGCAGGCCGGTGTCGGCAAGGCCAGCTTCTCGCCGGAAGCCCTCGAGCAGAACATCAAGGCTTTCGTCGACGCGGTGTCGCGCGCAAAGCCGACGGGCGCCAAGGGTACCTACCTGAAGAAGGTGGCGGTGTCCTCGACCATGGGCCCGGGCATCAAGGTCGAAGTTTCGTCGGTTGTCGGCTGACGTTTCTTCGATCTTCTGAAGAATTGGGAGTCTCCCGGCCGAAGGGCCGGGGGATTTTCAGGGTTTCCCGCTTCCGCGAGGGGGTGGGAAGAGGCGATCCGGCAACGGAGCGCCACCCTGTCCGAGACTGCTGGTGTGTCACGGGTTCCTGCCCGCGGCACTTAAAATCCGCCAGCATAGACGGGAGTAGTCCGAATTCGGACCTGGGGCCGTACCTCAGGGCTGGGATTGGGTCTTTCTCGGGACAGGTGTCACGGATCGCGGGGATTTCTCCGTGATTCTGGCAGAAACAGCCCGGCGGGGCATGGTGTGTCGCCGGGTAACTCGGGAGTAACAAGGTGGACAGAGCCGCAAAGAAGGAGCTGGTCGCGACCCTCTCGGAGGTCTTCAACGAGACTTCCCTGGTGGTTGTCGGTCACTACAGCGGGCTGAAGGTCTCGGAGATCACCGATCTTCGTCGCCAGATGCGCGCTGCGGGTGCCAGCTTCAAGGTTTCCAAGAACCGGCTCACCAAGCTTGCTCTCCAGGGCACGAAGTTCGAAGGCATCGCGGACCTGCTGAAAGGCCCGACCGCGATCGCCTATTCGACCGATCCCGTCGCCGCGGCGAAGGTCGCGGTCGAATACGCCAAGAAGAACGACAAGTTCGTTCTGAAGGGCGGGGTCATGGGCGGTCAGCAGCTGGACGTCGAGGGTGTCAAGGCCCTCGCGACGCTGCCGTCGCTCGACGAACTTCGCGGCAGGCTCCTTGGCATGATCCAGACGCCCGCGTCGCGGATCGCATCGGTGCTGCAGGCGCCGGGCGGTCAGCTCGCCAGGGTTCTGTCGGCTTATGCCAAAAAGGACGAAGAGCAGGCGGCGTGAGCCACCACATCAACCCAATCCAGTTGACTACAAGGACGTATCAAAATGGCTGATCTGGCCCGTATCGTTGAAGAACTCTCGGCCCTCACCGTCATCGAGGCCGCCGAGCTGTCGAAGCTCCTCGAAGAGAAGTGGGGCGTCTCCGCCGCCGCTCCGGTGGCCGTTGCCGCCGCCGGCCCGGCCGCTGCCGCCGCCCCGGTCGAAGAGCAGACCGAGTTCACCGTCATCCTGCAGGAAGCCGGCGACAAGAAGATCAACGTGATCAAGGAAGTCCGCGCCATCACCGGTCTTGGCCTCAAGGAAGCCAAGGATCTGGTCGAAGGCGCGCCGAAGGAAATCAAGGCCGGCGTCTCCAAGGACGAAGCCGAGAAGATCAAGGCCCAGGTCGAGTCGGCCGGTGCCAAGGTCGTCGTTAAGTAATTTAACGACTTCGGAAGTTGCCGGGGGCGGGTTCGCCTGCCCCCGGTTTCCCCCTCCGACGAGGGGCCGGCCCGGATGGGCGATGAAGGGGCAGAGGCTGCGCGCCGCCCCCCATCAAGCCAGAAGCGCAGTAGAGACGTTGTCGCGAGGGTCCCATGGCGATTTCCTTCACCGGCCGCAAGCGGGTCCGTAAGTCCTTCGGGCGTATTCCCGAAGTGACGACCATGCCGAATCTGATCGAAGTTCAGAAGTCGAGCTACGACCAGTTCCTGCAGATCGACGTGAGCGCCGAGAAGCGCACCGACACGGGCATCCAGGGGGTGTTCAAGTCGGTCTTCCCGATCAAGGACTTTTCCGAGAACGCCCATCTCGAGTTCGTGAAATATGAATTCGAGCACCCGAAGTACGACGTCGAGGAATGCCAGCAGCGCGGCATGACCTTCGCCGCCCCGCTGAAGGTCACGCTCCGCCTGATCGTCTTCGAAACCGACGAGGATACCGGCGCCAAGTCCGTGCTCGATATCAAGGAGCAGGACGTCTACATGGGCGACATGCCCCTGATGACGGCCAATGGCACCTTCGTCGTCAATGGCACCGAGCGCGTCATCGTCTCGCAGATGCACCGCAGCCCGGGCGTCTTCTTCGACCATGACCGCGGCAAGACCCATTCGAGCGGCAAGTATCTCTTCGCCGCCCGCGTCATTCCCTATCGCGGTTCGTGGCTCGATTTCGAGTTCGACGCGAAGGATCTGGTGCATGTCCGCATCGATCGCCGCCGCAAGCTGCCGGCGACGACGCTGATGTTCGCCCTCGGCATGACCGCCGAGGAGATCCTGAACCATTTCTACCGCTCGATCGTGTTCCGCCGCTCGGGTTCCCTCGGCCAGGGCCAGTGGCGCACCCCGTTCGAGCCGGAGCGTCTGCGCGGCGTGAAGCCGCTCGTCGACCTGATCGACGCCAAGACCGGCGCGGTCGTCGTCGCGGCGGGCACCAAGGTGACCCCGCGCATGGCGAAGAAGCTGCGCGAGGAAGGCGTCGAGGAGCTGTTCGTGTCCTCGTCCGATCTCGTCGGGCGCTATGCGTCCTATGACATGATCAACGAGGAAACCGGCGAGATCCTGATCGAGGCCGGCGAGGAACTGACCGAAGCGGCCGTCAAGCTGCTCGAGGAATCGGGCGTCGAGGAATTCCATGCCCTCGACATCGACCATGTCTCGGTCGGCCCCTATATCCGCAACACCATGATGGCGGACAAGAGCCAGTCCTACGAGCAGGCGCTGATCGAAATCTATCGCGTCATGCGCCCGGGCGAGCCGCCGACCCTCGACACCGCGTCGTCGCTGTTCCTCGGCCTGCTGTTCGACGAGGAGCGTTACGACCTCTCGGCCGTCGGCCGGGTGAAGATGAACTCGCGCCTCAGCCTCGAGACGCCGGATACCCAGCGCACCCTGCGCAAGGAAGATATCCTCGCGGTCATCAAGACCCTGGTCGAGCTGAAGGACGGCCGCGGCGAGATCGACGACATCGATCACCTCGGCAACCGTCGTGTCCGCTCGGTCGGCGAGCTGATGGAGAACCAGTATCGTATCGGCCTTCTCCGCATGGAGCGGGCGATCCGCGAGCGCATGTCCTCGGTCGAGATCGAGACCGTGATGCCGCACGACCTGATCAACGCGAAGCCCGCCGCCGCAGCGGTTCGCGAATTCTTCGGCTCGTCGCAGCTCTCGCAGTTCATGGATCAGACCAATCCCTTGTCGGAAATCACCCACAAGCGCCGCCTCTCGGCGCTTGGCCCGGGCGGTCTGACCCGCGAGCGCGCCGGCTTCGAGGTGCGCGACGTGCATCCGACGCATTACGGCCGTATCTGCCCGATCGAGACGCCGGAAGGCCCGAATATCGGTCTGATCAACTCGCTGGCGACCTATGCCCGCGTGAACCAGTATGGTTTCATCGAGACGCCGTACCGCAAGGTGATCGACCACAAGGTGACCAACGAGGTCGTCTATCTGTCGGCGATGGAAGAGGGCAAATACACGATCGCCCAGGCCAACGCCGAACTGGACGAGGAAGGCCGCTTCACCGCCGATCTCGTGTCCTGCCGCGAGGCGGGCGAGTTCGAGATGCGTCTGCCCTCCGCGATCCAGCTGATGGACGTCTCGCCCAAGCAGCTGGTGTCGGTCGCCGCCGCGCTCATTCCCTTCCTCGAGAATGACGACGCGAACCGCGCCCTCATGGGCTCGAACATGCAGCGCCAGGCCGTGCCGCTGATCAAGGCGGAAGCGCCGCTGGTCGGCACCGGCATGGAAGCGACGGTGGCCCGCGATTCCGGCGTGACCCAGGTCGCCCGGCGTTCCGGCGTCGTCGACCAGATCGACGGCACTCGTATCGTGGTGCGGGCCTCCGAGGAGACGGATCCGGCCGCCGCGGGCGTCGACATCTATCGCCTGCTGAAGTTCCAACGCTCGAACCAGAACACCTGCATCACCCAGCGTCCGCTGGTGAAGGTGGGCGATCTCGTCAACAAGGGCGACATCATCGCCGATGGTCCGTCGACCGAGCTGGGCGAGCTCGCGCTCGGCCGCAACGTGCTCGTCGCCTTCATGCCGTGGAATGGCTACAACTTCGAAGATTCGATCCTGATCTCGGAACGGATCGTGTCGGAAGACGTCTTCACCTCGATCCACATCGAGGAATTCGAAGTGATGGCCCGCGACACCAAGCTCGGGCCCGAGGAAATCACCCGCGACATTCCGAACATCGGTGAAGAAGGCCTGAAGAACCTCGACGAGGCGGGCATCGTCTACATCGGCGCCGAAGTGAAGCCGGGCGACATCCTGGTCGGCAAGGTGACGCCGAAGGGCGAAAGCCCGATGACCCCGGAAGAGAAGCTGCTGCGCGCCATCTTCGGCGAGAAGGCCTCGGACGTCCGCGACACCTCGCTGCGTCTGCCGCCGGGCGTCGCCGGCACGGTGGTCGAGGTCCGCGTCTTCAACCGTCACGGCGTCGACAAGGACGAACGCGCCCTGGCGATCGAGCGCGAGCAGATCGAGACCCTGGCCAAGGACCGCGACGACGAACTCGCGATCCTGGAGCGTAACGTCTATGGCCGTCTCAAGGTCCTGCTGCTGGGCAAGACCGTGGCGTCGGGTCCCAAGGGGATGCGGTCCGGCCTGACCGTCGACGAAGCGGGCCTGTCCGAACTGACCAAGGGTCAGTGGTGGCAGGTCGCGATCAAGGGCGACGAGCAGACCAACCTCGATATCGAGGCGCTGAAGAAGCACTTCGACGAAGCCAAGGACCGTCTGCAGAAGCGTTTCGAGGACAAGGTCGAGAAGCTGCAGCGCGGCGACGAGATGCAGCCGGGCGTGATGAAGATGGTCAAGGTCTTCGTCGCGGTGAAGCGCAAGCTGCAGCCGGGCGACAAGATGGCCGGCCGTCACGGGAACAAGGGCGTCATCTCGCGGATCATGCCGCGCGAGGACATGCCCTATCTCGAGGATGGCACCAATGTCGACATCGTGCTGAACCCCCTCGGCGTGCCTTCGCGCATGAACGTCGGGCAGATCCTGGAAACCCACCTTGGCTGGGCCACGGCCGGTCTCGGCCGCCAGATCGGCGAAGTGGCGGACAAGATCCGTCGCGGCAACGCGGCAGCGATCACCCTCCGCGAGAAGCTGCAGACCATCTATTCGGCGACCGAATACGCCGAGAAGATCGAGCCTCTCGAGGACAGCCAGCTGCTGGAGATGGCGGACAATCTGCGCCGCGGCGTGCCGATCGCGACCCCGGTGTTCGACGGCGCCCAGCCGTCCGACATCGAGGACTACCTGAAGATGGCGGGCTTCGCCTCCTCGGGTCAGAGCACGCTGATCGACGGCCGGACCGGCGAGACCTTCGACCGCAAGGTCACGGTCGGTTACATCTACATGCTGAAGCTGCATCACCTGGTGGACGACAAGATCCACGCCCGGTCGATCGGCCCCTACAGCCTCGTCACCCAGCAGCCGCTGGGCGGCAAGGCCCAGTTCGGTGGCCAGCGCTTCGGCGAAATGGAAGTGTGGGCGCTCCAGGCTTATGGCGCCGCCTACACGCTGCAGGAAATGCTGACCGTGAAGTCGGACGACGTCGCGGGCCGCACCAAGGTTTATGAGGCGATCGTGCGCGGCGAGGACAATTTCGAGGCCGGTATTCCCGAGTCCTTCAACGTCCTCGTCATGGAAATGCGGTCTCTCGGCCTCAACGTCGACATGGGCGGCAAGGGCAGCGCGTAAGCGCGGTGTCCTTGCCGATGCCTGAATTGTCGACCATGATTTTCCGCAACCGAGCGGCGTCGGGTATGCCCGCGCCGCATGAGGGAGCAAAGTGATGAACCAAGAGGTTATGGCCCTGTTCGGCCACGCCCCCGGTACCCAGGCCTTCGATCAGATCAAGATCTCGATCGCCAGCCCCGAAAAGATCCGCGCCTGGTCCCATGGCGAGATCAAGAAGCCGGAGACGATCAACTACCGCACCTTCAAGCCGGAGCGGGATGGCCTGTTCTGCGCCAAGATCTTCGGGCCGATCAAGGACTACGAGTGCCTGTGCGGCAAGTACAAGCGCATGAAGTATCGCGGGATCACCTGCGAGAAATGCGGCGTCGAGGTCACCCTGTCGAAGGTCCGGCGCGAGCGCATGGGCCATATCGAACTGGCTTCGCCCGTCGCGCACATCTGGTTCCTGAAGTCGCTGCCGTCGCGCATCGGCCTTCTGATGGACATGACCCTGAAGGATCTCGAACGGATTCTCTATTTCGAGAATTACGTCGTGACCGAGCCGGGTCTGACCGCGCTGAAGCGTAACCAGCTTCTCAACGAGGAAGACTTCATCCGCGCTCAGGACGAGTATGGCGAGGACAGCTTCGAGGCCGGCATCGGCGCCGAGGCGATCCGCAAGATGCTCGAAAAGCTCGACCTCGAGGGCGAGCGCGACGAACTGCGCCAGGAACTCGCGACCACGACGTCGGAAGCCAAGCCGAAGAAGATCGTGAAGCGCCTGAAGCTGATCGAGTCCTTCATCGAATCCGGCAACCGTCCGGAATGGATGATCCTGACCGTCGTGCCGGTGATCCCGCCCGAGTTGCGCCCGCTGGTGCCGCTGGACGGTGGCCGCTTCGCGACCTCGGATCTGAATGACCTGTACCGCCGCGTCATCAACCGCAACAACCGCCTGAAGCGTCTGATCGAGCTGCGCGCGCCGGACATCATCGTCCGCAACGAAAAGCGCATGTTGCAGGAAGCGGTCGACGCCCTGTTCGACAACGGCCGTCGCGGCCGGGTGATCACGGGCGCCAACAAGCGTCCGCTGAAGTCGATCTCGGACATGCTGAAGGGCAAGCAGGGCCGGTTCCGCCAGAACCTCCTCGGCAAGCGCGTCGACTATTCGGGTCGTTCGGTCATCGTCGTCGGGCCGGAGCTGAAGCTCCACCAGTGCGGCCTGCCGAAGAAGATGGCGCTCGAACTCTTCAAGCCCTTCATCTACGCCAAGCTGGACATGAAGGGCATCGCCACCACGATCAAGATGGCGAAGAAGATGGTCGAGAAGGAGCGGCCGGAGGTCTGGGACATCCTCGAAGAGGTGATCCGCGAACATCCGGTCATGCTCAACCGGGCGCCCACGCTGCACCGTCTCGGCATCCAGGCTTTCGAGCCGACGCTGATCGAAGGCAAGGCGATCCAGCTGCATCCGCTCGTCTGCGCGGCCTTCAATGCCGACTTCGACGGCGACCAGATGGCGGTTCACGTGCCGCTGTCGCTCGAAGCCCAGCTCGAAGCCCGCGTGCTGATGATGTCGACCAACAACATCCTCAGCCCCGCCAACGGGAAGCCGATCATCGTGCCGTCGCAGGACATCGTCCTCGGCGTCTATTACCTGACGATGGAGAGGCCGAACGAGCCGGGCGACGGCATGGCCTTCGCCAACATCAACGAGATCCAGGCGGCGCTCGATTCGAAGTCGGTCACGTTGCACACCAAGATCCGCGCGCGCCTGCACACGGTCGACGGCAATGGTGATCCGATCGTCGTTCGCGTCGAGACCACCCCGGGCCGCATGCTGCTGTCCGAGCTGCTGCCGCGGCACAAGAACGTGCCCTTCTCGATGATCAACAAGCTGTTGACCAAGAAGGACATTTCGACCGTCATCGATACCGTCTACCGCCATTGCGGCCAGAAGGAGACGGTGATTTTCGCCGATCGCCTGATGGCGCTCGGCTATGCCCATGCCTGCCGCGCCGGCATTTCCTTCGGCAAGGACGACATGGTCATTCCGAAGGCGAAGGACGCGCTGGTCGCGGCCACGCAGGAACAGGCCAAGGAATACGAGCAGCAATATCTCGACGGTCTGATCACCCAGGGCGAGAAGTACAACAAGGTCATCGACGCCTGGGCCCAGTGCACCGACAAGGTCGCCGACGAGATGATGAAGGAAATCTCGTCGGTCGTGATCGACGAGGCCACGGGCCGCGCCAAGCCGATCAACTCGATCTACATGATGGCCCATTCGGGCGCTCGTGGTTCGGCGGCGCAGATGAAGCAGCTCGCCGGGATGCGCGGCCTCATGGCCAAGCCGTCGGGTGAAATCATCGAGACGCCGATCATCTCGAACTTCAAGGAAGGTCTGTCGGTTCTCGAGTACTTCAACTCGACCCACGGTGCCCGCAAGGGTCTGGCCGATACCGCGCTGAAGACGGCGAACTCGGGTTACCTGACCCGCCGTCTGGTCGACGTGGCGCAGGACTGCATCATCGTCGTCGACGATTGCGGCACCTCGAACGGCCTGACCGTGACCGAAGTCGTCGAAGGCGGCGATGTGATCGAGCCCCTGGGCGACCGGATCCTCGGCCGTACCGCGGCGATCGACATCGTCGACCCCGCGACCTCGGCCCTCGTGGTCGCGGCCGGCGAGATGATCCTCGAGGATGACGTCGAGCGCGTGACCAAGGCCGGCGTCCAGTCGGTGCTGATCCGCTCGGTCCTGACCTGCGAGGCGGATGGCGGTGCCTGCGCCCGTTGCTATGGCCGGGATCTGGCCCGGGGCACGCCCGTCAACATGGGCGAAGCCGTGGGTGTCATCGCGGCGCAGTCGATCGGCGAGCCGGGCACGCAGCTCACCATGCGTACCTTCCACATCGGCGGCGCGGCGCAGTTCTCGGAAAAGAACAGCGTCGAGGCGACGATCGACGGCACGATCAAGATCAACAACCGTCACATCGTCGTCGACAGCTCGAAGCGCATGGTCGTGATGAGCCGCAATTGCGAACTCATCCTGGTCGATGCCAACGGCCGCGAACGTGCCCGCCATCGCGTCGCCTATGGCGCGCGCCTGTTCTTCGACGAAGGCCAGAGCGTGACCAAGGGCGTGAAGCTGGTCGAGTGGGATCCCCGGACCCTGCCGATCATCTCGGAACGCGAAGGTTACGCGGCCTACATGGATCTCGTCGAAGGCGTCTCGATGCGCGAGGCGACGGACGAGGCGACCGGGATCGCCAACAAGGAAGTCATCGACTGGCGCGGCCAGCCGAAGACCTCGGACCTGCGTCCGCGTATCGGCCTGCGCGACGAGAAGGGGCATCCGATCCTGCAGCCGAACGGCACGGAAGTGCGTTACTTCCTGGCCGCCGGCGCCATTCTCTCGGTCGAGGACGGCGGCAAGATCAATGCCGGTGACGTGCTTGCCCGTATTCCGCTGGAATCGGCCAAGACCCGCGACATCACCGGCGGTCTGCCGCGCGTCGCCGAACTCTTCGAGGCGCGTCGTCCCAAGGACCACGCGATCATCGCCGAGCGTTCGGGCCGGGTCGAATTCGGCAAGGACTACAAGAACAAGCGCCGCGTCATCCTGCATCCGCTGGAAGGCGACGATTCCGATCCGCAGGAATATCTGATCCCGAAGGGCAAGCATATCGCCGTTCAGGAAGGCGATATCATCCAGAAGGGCGACTACCTGCTCGACGGCAACCCGGCGCCGCATGACATCCTGAAGGTCCTGGGTGTCGAGGCCCTGGCCCGTTATCTCGTGAACGAGATCCAGGACGTCTATCGTCTGCAGGGCGTGAAGATCAACGACAAGCACATCGAGGTGATCGTTCGCCAGATGCTGCAGAAGGTCGAGATCGAGGATTCGGGCGCGACCACCTTCCTCCAGGGCGAGCAGGTGGACCGTGTCGAGTTCGACGAGGAAAACGCGCGGACGATGAAGCTGGGCCTGCGCCCGGCGACCGGCAGCCCCGTGCTGCAGGGTATCACCAAGGCCTCGCTGCAGACCCGGTCGTTCATCTCGGCGGCGTCCTTCCAGGAAACCACCCGCGTGCTGACCGAGGCGGCGACCGCCGGCAAGGTCGACCATCTGGTGGGTCTGAAGGAAAACGTCATCGTCGGCCGCCTGATCCCGGCGGGCACCGGCGCGATGATGAACCGCCTGAAGGAAGTCGCCAGCAACCGCGACAAGGAACTGGCGGCGATCGAAGCCG
The DNA here is from genome assembly GCF_049306435.1 of Zavarzinia sp. Lineage (NCBI taxonomy): Bacteria > Pseudomonadati > Pseudomonadota > Alphaproteobacteria > Rhodospirillales > Zavarziniaceae > Zavarzinia > Zavarzinia sp. Next base: position 29,145 of record NZ_JBAQRT010000322.1, on the reverse strand, counting down.
GCGATATCCCCGCGGTGAGCGCGACCGACGCCGCCTGAACGCGGTTGTCCTGACAACATCAAGGGCCCGGGACGGCAAAACGTCCCGGGTCTTTTTTTGTGTCCACGGGCCACGGGCTGTACCGGCCGCGCAAGTCCTGTAGCATCGCGGGCGACGGGCTGATTCCGTTCAAGGGGGGAGCGCCATGGCCGGGCTGATTTTCCAGAAGACCAGGGCGCGGGCGCCGCTTCGACTTGGCCTTGCCGGCGGCGGCACCGATCTGTCGCCCTATTGCGACCAGTTCGGCGGCGCCGTGCTCAATGTCACCATCGATCGCTATGCCTTCGCCTCGATCATCCCCCGCGCCGACAACAGGGTGTGCTTCATGTCGGACGATACCGGGGTGGAGGAGAGCTTCGAGATCGATCAGCCGCTGAGCGCCGCGAAACTGCTCCTTCATCGCGGCGTCTATCAGCGGATGATGACGGAATTCAACGGCGGCCGGCGCGCGCCGATGACGATCAGGACCACGGTCGATGCCCCGGCCGGTTCGGGCCTTGGTTCATCCTCGGCGCTCGTCGTGGCGCTTGTCGATGCCATGCGCTCCGTGCTCAGCGCTCCGCTCGGACCCTATGACGTCGCCCGTCTCGCCTTCGAGATCGAGCGCATCGATCTCGCCCTGTCGGGCGGGCGCCAGGATCAATACGCGGCGGCTTTCGGCGGTCTGAATTTTATCGAATTCCTGTCGAACGATCGGGTGATCGTGAATCCCTTGCGGGTGTCCGACGCCATCGCCAATGAATTCGAATGCTCGCTGGTCACCTGTTTCTCCGGCCGCTCGCGCCAGTCGGCCGAGATCATCGATCGCCAGACCGCCGGCCTGAAGTCGGCCGGCAGCGCCACCATCGAAGCGATGGACCGGCTGAAATACGACGCCATCGAGATGAAGCGGGCGCTTCTGGTCGGCAGCATTCCGCGCATGGCGGAAATCATGAACGATTCCTGGAAAGCCAAGCAGCTGACGGCATCCGGCGTCTCGACCGCCCGTATCGACGAATTGTTTCAGGTCGCCCTGAACAATGGCGCCCAGGCCGGCAAGGTCTCGGGCGCGGGCGGTGGTGGCTTCATGTTCTTCATCGTCTCGCCCGAGCACCGCTTCTCGCTGCTCCATGCCCTGAACGAGGCGGGCGGGCAGGCGACGCCGGTGAATTTCGTCAATCGCGGCGTTGAAACCTGGCAAGTCTGACGGGGCGGGCCGACGTGGTCATGAAAAGCATCTATCTGGCGGGGCCGGAGGTCTTTCACGCCGACGCCTTCGCCCTGGGCCGGGCCAAACAGGCGCTGTGTGGTGCCGTCGGCTATGTCGGGCTCTATCCGCTCGATGGCGCGATCGAGGCCGAGGCGACCGAGCCCCGCGACCTGGCCCGGTCGATCTATCGCTCGAACATCGGCATGATCCGCGCCGCCGATGCGGTCATCGCCAATCTGACGCCGTTCCGGGGCCCGGGCGCCGATGCCGGCACGGTGTTCGAGGTCGGTTTCGCCGTGGCCCTGGGCAAGACCGTGCTGGGTTACCGCAATGTCGTCGGCAGCTATGCCGACCGGGTGCGGATCTGGAACGGCGCGGATTTCGGCGGCGACGCCGATGGCCGGCCAACGGATCGCGACGGCTTGCTGGTCGAGGATTTCGGCTTCGGCGACAATCTCATGATCGATGCCGCCATCACCGTCTTCGAACACGAGGCCGCGGCGAGCCTCACCGACTTGTCGGGTTTCACCGCCTGCCTCAAGCGATTGCAGGCCCTGCTTCCCCCCTGACTATGTCGGCCGACAAGAGACTTGTCGGCCCGGTCCCCCCCGCCTAAAGTCCCGGCCATGCGCATCCTGTATCATCAACCGCTGTCGCCCTTCTCGCGCAAGGTCCGCCTCGCGCTCAAGGAAAAGGGGCTGGAATTCGAGCTGCGGGTCGAGAAGACGTGGGATCGCCGGCCGGAATTCCTGGCGCTCAATCCCGCCGGCCAGGTGCCGGTGATGGTGGAGCCGGACGGTCAGGCCTTCGCCGATTCCGTCGCCATCGTCGAATATCTGGAGGAAGTCTATCCCGACCGGCGCCTGCTGGGTTTCGATCCGGCGGGGCGGGCCGAGACCCGGCGCCTGATGGCCTGGTTCGATCAGAAGTTCAACGCCGAAGTCACGCTGAACCTGCTGTTCGAGAAGGTGAGCAAGCGGTTCTACGGTCTCGGCAATCCCGACTCGGGCGCGATCCGTGTCGGCAAGCAGCTGATCGGCTATCACCTCGATTACATCGGCGAGCTGTCGGAGCGGCGGCGCTGGCTGGCGGGCGATGAATTCGGCCTCGCCGACATCGCCGCCGCGTCCCATCTGTCCTGTGTCGATTATCTGGGCGATGTGCCCTGGGATGCGCATCCCAGGGCCAAGGACTGGTATGTGCGGGTGAAGTCGCGGCCCAGTTTCCGGCCGCTGCTGGGCGATCATGTCGCCGGGATGCCGCCGCCGCCGCAATACGCCGACCTCGATTTCTGACGCCATGGCCGCGATCGCCGATCCCCGCGCTGCCCTCGAGCGGGAGGCGCGGCGGCTTGGCTTCGATGCCGTCGGTTTCGCCGCGCCCGACGCGGTCGAGACGCTCGGCCGCGACCATCTGTTCCGCGCCTGGCTCGAGCAAGGCCGGCAAGGCGCCATGGGCTGGATGGCCGATACCGCCGACCGCCGGGCCGACCCCCGCGTGCTCTGGCCTGGCGTTCGCACCATCGTCATGCTGGGCGCCAATTACGGGCCAACGAGCGACAGTCTCGCCCTCCTCGACGAGAAGGACCGGGGCCTGATCGCCGCCTATGCACGGATGCGCGATTATCACGATGTGATGAAGGGCCGGCTGAAGATGCTGGCCCAATGGGCGGTCAGCCGCCTCGGCGCCGAGGTGAAGGTCTTCGTCGACACGGCGCCGGTGCTGGAAAAGCCGCTCGCGCAGGCGGCGGGCCTCGGCTGGCAGGGCAAGCACACCAATCTGGTCAGCCGCGAGCATGGCTCCTGGCTCTTCCTCGGCGCGCTGTTCATGGCGGCGGACCTGCCGGCGGGCGAGGCCGAGGTCGATCATTGCGGCAGTTGCAGCCGCTGCCTCGACATCTGCCCGACAAAGGCTTTTCCCGCGCCCTATCAGCTCGACGCCAGGCGCTGCATCGCTTACCTCACCATCGAATATGACGGCGAGATCCCGGAAGAATTCCGCGCCGCCATCGGCAACCGCATCTACGGCTGCGACGATTGCCTCGCGGTCTGTCCGTGGAACAAATGGGCCAGCGCCGCCCACGATCTGAAACTGTCGGAGCGGGCGGAACTGGCGGCCATGCCGCTGGCCGACCTCGCCCGTCTCGATGACGCCGGCTTCCGCGGCCTGTTCGCGACGACGCCGGTGAAGCGTATCGGCCGTGACCGCTTCATCCGCAACGTCTGCGTCGCCATCGGCAATTCGGGCGACCCCGCCCTGCTGTCCGTCGCCCGGCACCTGACGGCGGACGAAAGCCCGCAGGTGCGGGCGATGGCGGAATGGGCGGTGGCGCGGCTGAGCGCTATTTCTTCGCCAGCGCCTTGAGGCTGGCGTTGGCGGCGTCGCGCACGGCGGGGTCGGTCGCGGTGGCGGCGGCTTTTTTCCAGTCGGCGGCGGCCTTGTCGTGTTCATCGCGCAGCAGGTGGATGCGGCCGCGCTCCAGCAGGATGGCGGCATCGCCCGGGGCGAGGCTCGCCGCCTTCTCGATGGCGCCGAGGGCTTCGGGCAGCTTGCCGGCTTCGCGCAGCGCCGTCGCATAGAGCAGTTGCAGCTCGGCGTCGCCATCGTCGATCTGCACGGCCGCGTCGAGATCGCGGGCCGCCATTTCCCAGTTCTTCAGCGCGGCATAGGCCCTCGCCCGGTCGGACAGGAGTTGCGGATCGTTCGGCGTGTTCTTCACCGCGAGGCTGAAGGCCTTGACCGCCAGATCCGGCTTGCCGTCCAGCATCCGGACATTGCCGAGCTGGCCGAGCAGGGCGGCGGCCTCGTAAGGATTCTCGGTCTGGTCGATCATGCGGTTCAACCGGTCGCCGGCGGCGCCATAGCGCTTCAGCGCGACTTCGGCGAGGGCGGCGCAATGCTGGGCGGCGGGATCGTCCGTCGTCTTGATCCAGGCGAGGGCGGCGCTATAGGCATCGCCGGGGGCCTTGTCGATCATGGCGGTGCATTCGCCATAGCTCATGGCCCGGGCGGGCAGGGTCACGGCGACGGCAAGGAGGAGGCCGAGGGCGGCTTGTTTCAGGGCGGGCATGATGGCTACAGTCCTCTCTCGTATTCGTCGATGCAAGGCCGCACATGCCCCGCCTGTTCTGTTTCGGCCTCGGCTATAGCGCGCTGGCGCTGGCCCGGCGTCTGCGCCCCCGGGGCTTCACCGTCGCCGGCACGGTTAGAAACGAAGCCAAGGCCGAAGCCCTGCGCGCGGAAGGGATCGAGGTTCATCTGTTCGACCGGGGACGGCCGCTGACCGATCCGGTCGCGGCGCTGGCGGGCACCACTCATCTGCTGTCCTCGGTCCCGCCCGATGCCGGGGGCGACGCGGTGATCGATCATCATGGCGCTCTTCTGAGCGGACTTTCGGGCCTTTTGTGGGCGGGCTATCTCTCGACCACCGGCGTCTATGGCGACCGGGGCGGCGACTGGATCGACGAAAGCGCCTCCATCGCCCCGACCGGGGCGCGCGGCCAGCGCCGGGCGGCGGCGGAGGCCGCCTGGTCGGCCCTCGGACTGCCGCTGCATATCTTCCGCCTCGCCGGGATCTATGGTCCGGGGCGCAGCGCGATCGACCAGTTGCGCGCCGGCAGGGCGCAGGCGGTGGTCAAGCCGGGCCAGGTCTTCAGCCGCATTCATGTCGAGGATATAGCCGCCGTGCTCGACGCTTCGGCCGCGCGGCCCCATCCGGGCGCCGCCTATAATGTCTGCGACGACGAGCCGGCGCCGCCCTGGGAAGTGATCGAATTCGCCGCCGATCTCGCCGGCCTGCCCCGGCCGCCCCGCATCGCCTTCGAGGACGCGGAAATGAGCGCCATGGCGCGCAGCTTCTGGGCCGAATCGAAGCGCGTGTCCAACCGGCGCCTGCATGACGAACTGGGGGTTCGGCTGGCCTATCCGACCTATCGCGAGGGACTGCGGGCGTTGCTGGCGGGGGAGGGGGCATGAGGCCTGACCGTCTCGACCATCTGATCTGGGCCGTCGCCAATCTCGAAGAGGGGATCGACCGGCTGGAAGCCCTGTCGGGTGTGCGCGCGGCGGTCGGCGGCCGGCATCCGGGCTTTGGCACCAGGAACGCCCTCGCCGGGCTTGGCCCCGGGCTCTATCTCGAAATCCTCGCGCCCGATCCCCTGCAAGACCGGACGGGCACGCTGGGCGCCCTCGTCGAGGCGCTGCCGGTGCCGAGCCTGATCGGCTGGTGCGCGCAGGGAAGGAACCTCGCGCGGCTGGCGGCGGAATTGCCCGGGGCGGGACTGTCGAGCCCCGGGCCGGTCGCCATGGCGCGGACACGGCCCGATGGCGTGCATCTGGCCTGGACCATCCTTGGCATCGCCGGGCACGGCTTTGGCGCGCTGGTGCCTTTCCTGATCGACTGGCGCGAATCACCGCATCCGTCCCTGTCGGCCCCGGCGGGCCTGTCGCTGGTCGATTTCACCGTGACCGGGCCTGACGCGCCGCGTCTCGAATGGACGCTGGCTGCGCTCGGCTTGACGCTGCGTCCGCGCGGCGGGACGGCCGGTCTTTCCGCCGTGATCGAGGGGCCGCGCGGGCGCTTCGCGCTCGAGACCGTGGGCGGGGTGCCGGATCGGACCTTCGGGCTCTGAACCCACCCTTTCCGATTGCCGGCGGTGCTGTTATCTCTCCGATGCTGCGAACATAACGCAGGGAGGAGAGAGACGATGTCGATTGCCGTGATTTGCCTGCTGATTGCGATCTTCATGCCGGCCGTGACCAATATCGTGGGCAAGGTCACCGCCGGTAAAGGCTATGACAACAACGCGCCCCGCATCTGGCTGGAAAAGCAGACCGGCTGGCGCCAGCGCGCCTATTGGGCCCACAACAACCATCTGGAAGCGGTCGCGCCCTTCGCCGCCGCCGTCATCCTGTGCATCGTCGCCGGTGTCGACCGCGCCTGGCTCGACCAGTGGGCGATGATCTTCATCGCCGTCCGCCTGGTCTATACCGCGATCTATCTCGCCAATATCGGTGCCTTGCGCACCCTGGTGTGGATGGGCGGCGCCGCCATCATCGTCTGGATGCTGGTCAAGGCGGGCACGGCCCTCGCCGTGGTCGCGCCGGTCGTCGCGGACTGATCCCCGCGAGGACGGTGGGCGTCAGCCGATCGCGAGCAGCTTGCCCGTCGCGGAAGCGCGGGCAAGCAGCCGCCCGTCGTGGCCCAGGAGATCGCCTTCGAGAAAGACGATCGAGCGGCCAAGGCGCAGCACCCGCCCCCTGGCCCGCACGGGGCCGGGCATCACCGGCTCGAAATAGGACACCTTGAGTTCCAGCGTCGGGGGCACGAATTTGCCCTCGGTCGTCAGGATCAGCGCGACGGCCATCACGTCGTCGAGCATGGCGGCCTGGAAGCCGCCCTGGACGACACCGCGCGGATTACAGAACTCGGGCTTGCCGTCGAATGTCGCCTCGAGTTCCCGCGTGGCGGGATCGAAGCGGACCAGCGAGAAACCGAGATGCCGGGTGCAGGCCGGCAGGGGCAGCGCGCCGAAGCGCGCCGCCGGATCGGTATCGGGGATCAATTGCCGCCTTCGAGCAGGCGGCGGGCGATGACATTCGCCTGAATCTCGGCCGCGCCCTCGAAGACGTTCAGGATGCGGGCATCGCACAGCACGCGGGAGATCGGATATTCCTCGGCGTAACCATTGCCGCCGTGAATCTGCAGCGCGTTGTCGGCGGTCGCCCAGGCGACGCGGGCGGCCAGCAGCTTGGCCATGCCGGCCTCGAGGTCGCAGCGACGCTCGGCGTCCTTCTCGCGCGCGGCGAAGAAGGTGATCTGGCGGGCGATCATGATTTCGACCGCGGCCCAGGCCAGCTTGCCGAAGACTCGCGGGAAGCTGTAGATCGGCTTGCCGAACTGGACGCGCTCCTGAGCGTAACGCAGGCCCAGTTCGAGCGCGCATTGGGCGACACCGACGGCGCGCGCGGCGGTCTGGATGCGGGCGGATTCGAAGGTGGTCATCAACTGCTTGAAGCCCTGGCCTTCCTGCTGGCCCAGCAGGTTCTCGGCCTTCACCTCGAAACCGTCGAAGCCGATCTCATATTCCTTCATGCCGCGATAGCCGAGCACCTTGATCTCGCCGCCGGTCATGCCGGGGGTGGGGAAGGGATTGGCGTCGTCGCCGCGGGTCTTCTCCGCGAGGAACATGGACAGGCCCTTGTAACCCGGCTCGGCCGGATTGGTGCGGGCGAGAAGGGTCATCACGTCGGCGCGGGCCGCGTGGGTAATCCAGGTCTTGTTGCCGGTGACCTTGTAGACGTCGCCGTCCAGCACCGCGCGGGTGCGCAGCGAGCCGAGGTCGGAGCCGGTATTGGGTTCGGTGAAGACGGCGGTCGGCAGCAACTCGCCACCGGCGATCAGCGGCAGCCACTTCTGCTTCTGGGCTTCGGTGCCGCCGGCCATCACCAGTTCGCAGAAAATCTCGGCGCGGGTGCCGAGGGAGCCGACACCGATATAGCCACGCGAGAGTTCCTCGGTGACGACGCACATGGCGGTCTTGCCAAGGCCGTGGCCGCCGTATTCCTCCGGCAGGGTCAGGCCGAAGACGCCCAGTTCCGCGAGTTCCGACAGGATCTCGAGCGGGATGAACTCGTCTTTCAGGTGCCATTCGTGGGCGAAGGGAATGACCTTGTCCTCGGCGAAGCGGCGGAAGCTGTCGCGCACCATGGCCATGGTCTCGTCGAGGCCGAGGTCGCCGAAACCGCTGGCGAGGCCATCGGAAATCGCGGTGGCGATCTCGGCGCGCACCGTCGCGGTATTGCCGGCGTGCAGCAGGGCGGAGACGCCCGGCACGGCCAGATAGTCATTCACCTGGGCTTCGGTCAGGCCGTAATCGGCCGGGCGCACGACCTCGCCCTGGCTCATCGGGATGCCGCCCTCGATCTGGGCGAGATATTCGCCGAAACCGGCCTGCAGGATCATGGTCTCGAGCCGGCCCAGCTTGCCTTCGCCCTTCAGGGTTTCGGCCCAGTGCAGAAGCTGGCGCAGCGATTCGACATAGGTCGCCAGCCAGGCGAGGCCATGGGCCGCGAACTGCTCGGTTTCGAGCTTCGCGCCCGAAACCTTGCCGTTCACGGCGACCTTGGCCAGAACCGCCACCCTGGCGTGACCGAGGAGCGTATCCGCCGCTTGTACCGCCTCGGCCGCCTTGCCGAACAGATCGGTCAGCACGGCGTCGGTCGCGGTATGGGATGCAGGGGCGGCAAGGCTCATCATTCGCTCCTCGGAGTACTCAACGTGTTGTGGATCAGGCGCTGTAGCCGGCTTCGATCGCGTCCTCGATCGTGCGCAGGCCCGGATATTTGGCGGAAACGAGAACCGCCATGTTGCCCGGCTTGTGCTGGTTCTTCCACATCTTGGTGTGCGCGCGCGGAATATCTTCAAAGGAGAAGACTTCGGACATGCAGGGATCGAGGCGACGCTCGATCACCAGTTGGTTGGCCTGGCTCGCCTGCATCAGATTGGCGAAATGGCTGCCCTGCACGCGCTTCTGACGCATCCAGACGAAGCGGGCGTCGAAGGTGATGTTGAAGCCCGAGGTGCCGGCGCAGAACACCACCATGCCGCCACGCTTCACGACGAAGGTGGAGACCGGGAAGGTCGCTTCACCGGGATGCTCGAACACGAAATCGACGTCGTTGCCCTTGCCGGTGATGTCCCAGATCGCCTTGCCGAACTTGCGCGCTTCCTTCATGAAGGCGTCGTATTCGGGCGAATTGACCTTGGGCAACTGGCCCCAGCACTTGAAGTCGTTGCGGTTGATCACGCCCTTGGCGCCCAGCGACATGACGAAATCGCGCTTGGTCTCGTCCGAGATGATGCCGATCGGATTGGCGCCCGAGATCGAGATCAGCTGGATCGCCATCGAGCCGAGGCCGCCCGAGGCGCCCCAGACGAGGACGTTGTGGCCGGGACGCAGGATATGCGGGCGATGGCCGAACAGCATCCGGTAGGCGGTCGCGAGGGTCAGCGTGTAGCAGGCCGATTCTTCCCACGACAGGTGCTTCGGCCGGTGCATCAGCTGACGCGCCTGGACGACGGTGAACTGGGCGAAGGAGCCATCCGCGGTCTCGTAACCATAGATGCGCTGCGAGGGCGAGAACATCGGATCGCCGCCGTTGCACTCCTCGTCGTCGCCGTCGTCCTGGTTACAGTGGACGACGACTTCGTCGCCGACCTTGAAGCGCTTCACCTTGGCGCCGATCTTCCACACCACGCCCGACGCGTCCGAGCCGGTGATGTGATAGTCCTTCTTGTGGACATCGAAGGTCGAAACGGGGATGCCGAGGCCGGCCCAGACGCCGTTGTAGTTGACGCCGGCCGCCATCACGAGCAGCAGGACTTCGTCCTCGCCGATCTCGGGCACGGGCATCACCTCGAGCTGCATCGCCTGTTCGGGCGGACCGTGACGATCGCGCCGGATCACCCAGGCGTACATCTGCTTCGGCACATGCCCGAGCGGCGGGATCTCGCCAACTTCGTAAAGATCCTTGATCGGCTGGCTGGTCGAGATCGCCTGGACCTGACCCGTCGTGGTTGCCGTCATGCTTCTGTCCCTCGCGCTCCGTCGGTTTATATATGGTCGGCTTTTGCTGCTTGTATTCGCTTGCCGCCCCCCGACCATCCTACGCCAAGGACAAGATCGGGGTAGGGGCGGAGTTTTGGATGCAGTGTGTCCGAGTTGCAAGTTTATTTTGCGTCGCACAACATGCTATTTGAATAATATGGCATCGGATATGGTCCGAAAGAGTAATGTCGCTGGCCGACAGAGGGTCTAGAACGCCAGAAAGTTGCGAGAGCGGGGATTCTGACAATGAGTGATACCAAGCGTGAGAGCGTGGCGAATGACGGGGCCAAGGCCGTTCGGGACGACCCCTGGCTGATCCGGACCTACTCTGGCCATTCGTCGGCGGCGGCGTCCAATGCTCTTTATCGCACGAACCTCGCGCGCGGACAAACAGGTTTGTCAGTAGCGTTCGATCTGCCGACCCAGACCGGCTATGACGCCGATCATGTCCTGTCGCGCGGCGAAGTCGGCAAGGTCGGCGTGCCGATCAGCCATATCGGCGACATGCGCACGCTGTTCGACGGTATTCCGCTCGGCCGCATGAACACCTCGATGACGATCAACGCGACGGCGGCCTGGCTGCTCTCGCTCTATATCGCGACGGCCGAGGATCAGGGGGCGAAGCGCTCCGATCTGCAGGGCACGACGCAGAACGACATCATCAAGGAATATCTCTCGCGCGGGACCTATATCTTCCCGCCGCAGCCTTCGATGCGCCTCATCGCCGACGTCATTTCCTTCACCTACAAGGACGTGCCGAAGTGGAACCCGATGAACGTCTGCTCCTACCATCTGCAGGAAGCGGGCGCGACGCCGGTCCAGGAGCTGGCCTATGCCCTGGCGACGGCGCAGGCCGTGCTCGACGAGGTGAAGAAGGCGGGCCAGGTGCCGGCCTCGGATCTGCCGAAGGTGGTCGGGCGGATTTCCTTCTTCGTGAACGCGGGCATCCGCTTCATGACCGAAGTCTGCAAGATGCGGGCCTTCACCGAACTGTGGGACGAAATCACCCTGAACCGTTATGGCGTGCAGGAAGAGCGGTTCCGCCGCTTCCGCTATGGCGTGCAGGTGAACAGCCTCGGCCTGACCGAGCAGCAGCCGGAAAACAACGTCTACCGCATCCTCCTCGAAATGCTGGCGGTGACCCTGTCCAAGGATGCCCGCGCCCGCTCGGTCCAGCTGCCGGCCTGGAACGAGGCGCTCGGCCTGCCCCGGCCCTGGGATCAGCAATGGTCGCTGCGCTGCCAGCAAATCCTGGCCTATGAGACCGATCTGCTCGAATTCGGCGATATCTTCAACGGCTCGACCGTGGTCGGACAGAAGGTCGCCGAGCTGAAGGCGGCCGCGATGGAGGAACTGGCCCGGATCGAGGCCATGGGCGGGGCGATCGCCGCCGTCGAATCCTCCTATATGAAGCAGCGTCTCGTCGAATCGAACGCCCAGCGCCTCGCCGCCATCGAATCGGGCGACATGACCGTGGTCGGCGTGAACAGATTCATCGAATCGGCGCCCAGCCCGCTGTCGGGCGGTGGTGAAGGCTCGATCCTCGTCGTCGACGATGCCGCAGAATCCGAACAGGTCGAGCGCCTGAAGGCCTGGCGCGCCTCCCGCGACGACGCCCGGGTGAAAGCCGCGCTGGAAGGCTTGCGCAGCGCCGCGGTCGAAGGCCGCAACATCGTGGAACCCTCGATCGCCGCCGCCCATGCCGGTGTCACCACCGGCGAATGGGGCCAGACCTTGCGCGAGGTCTTCGGCGAATACCGGGCGCCGACGGGCGTCGCCCGCGCCGCCTCCGCGCCGGCCGGCGACATGGCCGCGGTGCGGGCCAAGGTCGACGCCGTCTCGGCCAAGCTCGGCCGGCGCCTGAAGTTCCTGGTCGGCAAGCCCGGCCTCGACGGTCATTCCAACGGCGCCGAACAGATCGCCGTCCGTGCCCGCGACGCCGGCATGGAAGTCGTCTACGAGGGCATCCGCCTGACCCCGGCGCAGATCGTCAACGCGGCGCTGGAAGAAGGCGTCCATGTCGTCGGCCTGTCCATCCTCTCGGGCAGCCATGTCGCGCTGGTGACCGACGTGATGGAGAAGATGAAGGCCGCGGGCATCGCCGATATTCCGGTGATCGTCGGCGGCATCATCCCGCCGGAAGACGAAGCCAGGCTGAAGGCGGCTGGTGTCGCCCGGGTCTACACCCCGAAGGATTATCAGCTGACCGACATCATGGCCGACATCGTCGCCATGATCGACGACCTGCCGGTCGCGGCCTGATCCCGTCGCCGGGGCCGCGATGGCGGCCCCGGTCGCCTGATCCAGATCAAGTCGCCGGCAGCCCCTTCATGCACAAGTAGGGGCAAGCCGGAGGTCGATCATGGTGTTGAAGCAGCCTGTCCCCAGTCGTGTCGTCCGCAGGGGCGAGGGTATCGCCTGATGCTGTTCGGCTGGCTGAACGACCAATTGCTCCGGATGGTGTGGCTGTCCGATCTCGTGACGGCCGGGGTGACGGCGGTCGGTCTCGACCCCGCGTCGCGCCTCGGCGGCTCGGTCCAGTTCTTCGTTTATGACGTCGTGAAGATCTTCCTGCTTTTGTCGGCGCTGATCTTCACCGTCTCCTACGGCCAGACCTATTTCCCGCCCGAGCGGACGCGCCGCATCCTCGGCGGCCGGGCCGGGCTGGGCGCCAATATCCTGGCGGCCCTGCTGGGCACGATCACGCCCTTCTGCTCCTGTTCGTCGATCCCGATCTTCATCGGCTTCACGGCGGCGGGCCTGCCGCTGGGCGTGACCTTTTCCTTTCTGATTTCCTCTCCGCTGGTCGATCTCGCGTCGATCATCCTGCTCGCCTCGATCTTCAACTGGTCGATCGCCCTCGCCTATGTCGCGGTCGGGCTGGCGGTGGCGATCGTCGGGGGCACGCTGATCGGCCATCTGAGGCTGGAATCGCAGATCGCCGATTTCGTGCGGAAGGCGCCCGTGTCCGATACCGAGAGCGCGATGACCAGGGGCGAGCGGCTGGCCTATGCCCGGGATCAGGTGGTCGAGATCGCCGCCCGGGTCTGGCCCTATGTCCTGATCGGGGTCGGCCTGGGCGCGCTGATCCACAACTGGATACCGCAAGCCGCGATCACCGCCCTGCTCGGTCAGGACAAGTGGTGGTCGGTGCCGCTGGCGACGCTGGTCGGCATTCCCATGTATGCCGACATCTTCGGCACCTTGCCGGTCGCCGAGGCGCTGGTGGGCAAGGGCGTGGGGCTGGGCACGGTGCTGGCCTTCATGATGGCGGTCACGGCGCTGTCGCTGCCATCGCTGGTTCTCCTGAAGCGCGTCGTGAAGATGCCCCTGCTCGTCATCTTCACCGGCGTGGTCACCGGCGGCATCCTCGCCATCGGCTTTCTGTTCAACGCCATTTCCGGCTGGTTCATCTGAAGGAAGACACCATGATCATCAAGATCCTCGGCTCGGGCTGCAAGAAGTGCATCGCCCTTGGCGAAAACGCCAAGGCCGCCGCGGCGGCGGCCGGCATCGACGCGGAATTCGTCAAGGTGACCGATATCGCCGATATCGCGGCCGCGGGCGTGATGCATACCCCGGCCCTGATGGTCGACGGCAAGCTGGTGTCGAGCGGGCGGGTGCTGTCGCCGGAGGATATCGCCAAGCTATTGTGACAGCACCCGGCGGCATCACTGCGCGGTGTAACCGCCGTCGATCACCAGTTCGCTGCCGGTCATGAAGCCGGATTCGTCCGAGGCGAGATAGAGGATGCCGTTGGCGATGTCGGCGGCGACGCCGAGGTGGCCGATCGGGTGCAGGGCGACGAGGCCTTCCTTGCCGGCAGCCGGATCCTCGGTGTCGTTCAGAAAGCCCTCGACCATCGGCGTCCAGATGTAACCCGGATGGACCGAGTTCACGCGGATCTTGTAACCGGCCTTGGCGCAATGGAGCGCGGCCGACTTGGTGAAGATGCGCACCCCGCCCTTGCTGGCGTTATAGGCGGCCAGATTGGGATCGCCGATGATGCCTTCGATCGAGGAGAGATTCACGATCGAGCCGCCGCCGGTTTCCTTCATCGCGAGAATGGCGTGTTTGGTGCCGAGAAAGACGGCGTCGAGATTGATCGACATCAGCCAGCGCCAGTCCTCGAGGCTGGTTTCCTCGACACTGCCGGAGAGGGCGACGCCCGCGTTGTTGACGAGGATGTTCAGGGCGCCGAAACGCGCCACGACCGCAGCGACCACCGCCTGCCATTGCGCCTCGTCGGCGACATCCTGTTTCAGGAACAGGGCTTCGCCCCCGGCGGCGATGATGGCTTCGGCGACCTTGCCGCCTTCCATCTCGTCGACATCGGTCACCGCGACCCTGGCGCCTTCCCGCGCCAGCAGCAGCGCGGTTTCCCGGCCGATTCCCTTGGCGGCCCCGGTGATCAGGGCGACTTTTCCTTGCACGCGACCCATCGGACACATCTCCCTTGTCGGCCACGCCCTGCATGGGGCGCGGCGTTGTTGCGCCGGCCCCAAGGCCGACCGGGAAAGCATAGCAGCAGCCCGAGCCGCCGCGACCTGATCGGGATCAAGGCGCCGAGGGCTTTTCGTCCTCGTCGACCGCCGGGACCCCCGTGCCGGCATGGGTCGGCACGAAGGCGGGCGGATCGCTGGCCGGGAAGGACTCCCGGCTGGCCTCGTCGATCGGATCGAGCGGCGGGGCTTCGCTGTTCTCTTTCCGTTTGGGCATGGTCTTGTTCCCTTCGGTGCCGAGTCACCCCTTCCATATGGGGGGAGGGGCGGGGATCGCCAAACGGAAAGGCCGGGGCGCCTATTTCTCGCTGTCGAGATGAACGAGCAGGGGCGCGGGATATCGCTCACCCTTCGCCGCGCCCCTGGGGATCGCCGCCTCGATCGCGGCGAGGTCCTCGGTGGTCAGGGTGACGTTCAGCGCCCCCAGGCTCTCTCTCAGGCGATCGCGGCGTCGGGCGCCGATCAGCGGCACGATATCGGACCCTTGCGCCGCTACCCAGGCGATGGCGATCTGGGCGACCGTGGCGCCCTTGGTCGCGGCCAGCTTGCCCAGGGCTTCGACGAGGGCGAGGTTGTGGCCGACATTCTCCTCGGCGAAGCGGGGGGAGAAGGCGCGGAAATCGCCCGCCTTCTGCTGGCCCGCCTGCCAGTGGCCGCTGATCAGCCCGCGCGACAATACGCCATAAGCGGTAATGGCGATGCCAAGGTCGCGGCAGGTCGGCAGGATCGAATCCTCGATCCCCCGCGAGATCAGGGAATATTCGATCTGAAGATCGCAGATCGGATGCACGGCGGCGGCCCGGCGAATGGTCTCCGCGCCCACTTCCGACAGGCCGATGTGGCGCACCCAGCCCTGTTTCACCATGTCGGCGATGGCGCCGATCGTGTCTTCGATCGGCACCGAAGGGTCGAGGCGGGACAGGCGATAGACGTCGATATGGTCGGTCCGCAGCCGCTTCAGGCTCATGGCCAGGAAATTGCGCACCGACGCCGGCCGGCCGTCGTAACCGATGAAGCCGCCCGCCGGATCGCGCAGGGCGCCGAACTTGACGGACAGCTGGTAGCTTTCGCGGGCGACGTCCCGCAGCGCCTCGGCGATCAGCATCTCGTTATGACCCGAGCCATAGAAATCGCCGGTGTCGAGCAGGGTGACGCCGGCATCGAGCGCGGCGTGGATGGTGGCGATGCTCTCGCCCCGGTCGGCCGGGCCGTAGAAATCGGACATGCCCATGCAGCCGAGGCCAAGGGCGGAGGTGAGGGGGCCGGTGGTGCCCAATTTGCGCTGTTGCATCATGCTCTCCCGCGAAATCGATGGCGGGATCATGCGCCGGATGATTATGTTCGATAATCCGCCTTTATCCAGACGAGCTGTTCGGAAAATCGTACAATGACCTTGACGCCGGATCTCGCCGATCTCGATCTCTTCGCCGCCGTCGCCCGCGCGCGCAGCTTCCGGGGCGCGGCCAGGCTGCGGGGGCTTTCCGCCTCCAGCCTGTCGGAGGCGATCCGCCGGCTGGAGGAGCGGCTGGGCGTTCGACTGCTGAACCGCACCACCCGCAGCGTCACCCCGACCGAGGCCGGCCTGCGCCTCCTGGAGCGGCTGACCCCGGCCCTCGACGAGATGCGCGCCGCCCTCGACGCCGTGAACAGTTTTCGCGACAGCCCGACCGGCACATTGCGCCTCAACGTGCCCGGCATCGTCGCCCGGGTGGTCCTGCCGCCCATCATCGCCGGTTTCCTCGCCCGCCATCCCGGCATCACGGTCGAATTGATGAGCGAGGATCGTTTCATCGACGTGCTGGCCGCCGGCTTCGATGCCGGCATCCGCTATGGCGAGACGCTGGAGCAGGACATGATCGCCGTGCCCATCGGCCCCCGGGTGCAGCGCTATATCCTCGGCGCCGCCCCCGCCTATCTGGAAAAGGCCGGCTCTCCGCAACACCCGCGTGACCTGCTGCATCACGCCTGCCTGCGCCATCGCTTTCCCCATGGCACGCAATGGCCGTGGGAGTTCATGCGCGGGGACGAGGTGGTCCGCGTCGATCCCTCGGGACCGCTGGTTTCATCTTCGATCGAGGCGCTGATCACGGCGGCGGAAGCCGGGCTCGGCTTCGTCTTCGGCTTCGAGGACTGGCTGGGGCCGCCGATGGCGAAGGGCAAGCTCGTACCCGTGCTCGAGGACTGGTGGCAGAGCTTCCCCGGCCCCTTCCTCTATTACCCCAGCCGCCACCTGATGCCGGCGCCCTTGCGAGCCTTCATCGACTATGTGCGGGAGATCGGCTAAAGGCTCGCCGCGATCAGGGCCTTGCCGGCCTCGACCAGATGGATCGCCGGGCCGTCGCCCTCGAAGAGCTGGGCCGAGGCATAGGTGCCTTCGATGAGGAGGAGAAGCGCGTCGCCCAGCATGTCCGGGTCGCGCGCGCCGAGGCCGGCGGCGAGCCCGCGCAGGCGGCGGCGGTATTCCTTCTTGTTCGCGACCGAGGCGAGGCGGGCCGGGTGGTCGCGGTCGGGATATTCCACGGCGGCATTGGTCATGCCGCAGCCCCGGTAATGGCTGACCCTTGTCCGATCCTCGATCGATTGCAGCCAGGCGATGACTTGCGCCTTCGGGTCGCCGGCAAGGGGGGCCGTTACCGCCTCGAAGCGTTGCCAGAAGTCGGCGTCATAGTCGCGGATATAGGCGGCGGCCAATTCGTCCTTGGAGGCGAAGGCACGGTACAGGCTGGGCTTGGTCACGCCCGCCGTGGTCACGATCTCTTCCACCCCGACATCGCGGATGCCCCGGCGATAGAACAGCTCGCGCGCCGTCTCGCGGATGCGGTCGACGGCGCGGCGGGGGCGGTCTGCGGAATTGGCGGATACGGTCATGCAAAAACTTCATGTTGACGGTGTTACCGATCGGTACGTATGAAGGAAACATCTGAAACGTACCGGTCAGTCACATGAACATAATGCGCCCCAGGGCCTTTGGCCAGAGATACGCGTTCGTCGTCGTCGCCGTGATCTTCCTGGCGTTGCTGGTGTCGGCCGGGCAGCGCTCGGCGCCGGGGGTGTTGATCCTGCCGCTGGAGGCGGGTTTCGGCTGGAGCCGGGACACGGTATCGCTCTCCGCCGCCATCGGAATTTTCCTTTACGGCATGGTCGGGCCCTTCGCCGCGACGCTGATGGTCAGCCTCGGTATCCGCCGGGTGATGATCGGCGCGCTGGTGCTGATGACCGTGGCCCCGCTGCTGTCCTATTTCATGTCGGAGCCCTGGCAGCTGATCGCGACCTGGGGCGTCTGTTCGGGGCTGGGGTCGGGCTGTATCGCCATCGTCCTCGGCGCGACGGTGGTGAACCGCTGGTTCGCGACCAATCGCGGCCTCGTGATGGGCCTGCTGACCGCGAGCGCGGCCACGGGCACGCTGCTGTTCCTGCCGGCGCTGGCGGCGATCGCCCAGAGCTTCGGCTGGCAGGCGGTGGTGCTGACGGCGGCCACAGCCTGCGCCCTGATGATCCCGATCGTCTGGTGGCTGCTGCCGGAATACCCGGCGTCGATCGGTCTGCTGCCCTATGGCGCGGCCAAGGCTCCGGATATTCCGGCCCCCCGTCCGGGCAACATGATCGCCTCGACCTTCGCCACTCTGGGCCGGGCGATGAAGACGCGGGCCTTCTGGTATCTCTTCGCCACCTTCTTCATCTGCGGTTTCACGACGAACGGCCTCGTCGGCACCCATTTGATCGCGCTGTGCGGCGACAATGGCATTCCCGAGGTGCAGGCGGCTGGGCTGCTGGCGGTTATGGGCCTGTTCGATCTGGCCGGCACCACCCTGTCCGGCTGGCTGACCGACCGTTTCGATCCGCGCAAGCTGCTGTTCGTCTATTACGGCATCCGGGGGCTGTCGCTGATCTTCCTGATCCATTCGGATTTCGATCTGCTTAGCCTCGGCATTTTCTCGATCTTCTTCGGGCTGGACTGGATCGCCACCGTGCCGCCGACCTTACGCCTGACCAGCGATCATTTCGGCGACCGCGACGCACCGGTGATCTTCGGCTGGATCGCCGCCGGTCACCAGATGGGCGCGGCCAGCGCCGCCTTCTTCGCCGGCTATATGCGGACGGTGCAGGGCGACTATCTGCAAGCCTTCGTGATCGCCGGGGCGACCGGCCTCGTCGCCGCCCTGCTGTCGATCATGATGGCGCGGCGGCCCCCGGCCCTCGCCTGAGGGTAGCCGCCGTCGCCCGAGCCCTCAGACCGTGAGGACGGTGCGGCCGAGCACCTTGCCGGCCTTCAGGTCGTGCAGGGCCTCGGTCGCCTCGCTCATGGGGCGGAGGGTGACCGGGATCGGCGCGACCTTGCCGGCCTTCACGAGGTCGAGCAGTTCGGCGAGTTCGGGCAGGGTGCCGACATAGGAGCCGAGCACCGTGATGCCGTTCCACGGAAACAGCGGGATCGGCATCGTCAGCGCGCCGCCGAACAGGCCGACGATGACCGCGGTGCCGCCCCGGCGCAAGGATCGTATGGCGAGGTTCACGGTCGCCTCGGCGCCGACGAAATCGAAGGCGGCATGAATGCCGCCATAAGTCTTCTGGAGTTTCGCCAGCGTGTCCTTGTCGCGCGGGTCGACGATTTCGCTGGCGCCCGCCGCCCGTGCCGCCTCGCCCTTCACCGGGTCGATCTCGGCGACGACGAGGGGGGCCGCCGGATAGAGCGCCTTCGCCACCTGGATCGCCATCAGGCCGACGCCGCCCGCCCCGATGATCAGCAGGGGATCGCCCGCGCCCGCCGCCGGGATCTTCTTCAGGGCGGAATAGGCGGTCAGGCCCGAACAGGCGAGGGGTCCGGCGCGGTCTTCCTCGATCCCGGCGTAATCGAGCAGATAACGCGGATGGGGCACCAGCACCGTGTCGGCGTAACCGCCGTCGACATTGACGCCGAGGTGCCGACCCTTGGGACACAGATGCTCGAGGCCCCGGGCGCAGACACCGCAGCTGCCGCAGCCGATCCAGGGATAGACCACGCGCCGGTCGCCGACCGAGACGCCTTCGGCCGCGGGGCCGGCGGCGATCACCTGGCCGACGATCTCATGGCCGAGGGTGAAGGGCAGCTTGCGCCCGGCCCTGATGTCGAGCCGGTTGCCGCCGCCCATCTCGAAATAGCCCTCGTGGATGTGAAGGTCGGAATGGCAGACGCCGCAGCGGGAAATCCGCACCACGACCTCGGTCCCCTCGGGCACCGGATCGGGGGCGACCAACTCGCACAGGGGCGCGGCATAGTCGACCATCTTCTGGCTTTTCATGAACTCTTCTCCGTTTTGCCGGGGAGGGTACGGGCTTGTCCTCGCATCAGCAAGCCGGCAGGCCGAGGCGGCGGCGCAGCTCCAGCGGTGTTTGGCCCGTCGCGCGCATGGCGGCGAGGGTCAGGGCCTTGTCCCGCTTGGCGAGGCGGATGCCGTCCTCGCCGATGACCAGTCCGTGATGGGCATAGGCCGGCACCGGCAGGCCGAGCAGCGCCTGCAGCAGGCGGTGGACATGGGTTGCCGGAAACAGGTCGATCGCCCGCGTGACCAGAGTGATCCCCTGCAGCGCATCGTCGACGGTGACGGCGAGGTGGTAGGACGTCGGGGTTTCCTTGCGCGCCAACACCACGTCGCCCAGGATCTCCGGCCGCGCCGGCTGTTCGCCCGCCTTCTCGTCGTGCCAGGACAGGGGCCGGCCGACGAGGGCCAGGGCCTTGCCGATGTCGAGGCGAAGCGCATGGTCCCGCCCCTCGGCCAGGCGAAAGGCGCGCTGGCCGGCGTCGAGGCCGCGGCAGGTCCCCGGATAGAGCGGGCCGGCCGGACCCTGCGGCGCGCCCGGGCTGGCGGCGACCTCGGCCGCGATCTCGGCCCTGGTGCAGAAGCAGGGATAGATCACGCCAAGCTCGGTCAGCCGGTCGAGGGCGGAGCGGTAATCGGCGAAATGCTCCGACTGGCGCCGCACCGGCCCGTCCCAGGTGATGCCCAGCCAGGTCAGGTCCTCGATGATGCCGGCCTCGAATGCTGGCCGGCAGCGGGTCTGGTCGATATCTTCCATGCGCAGGAGGAAGCGCCCGCCGGCCGCGCGCGCCCGGTCATGGGCCGTCCAGGCGGCGAAAGCATGGCCCAGATGCAGGCAGCCCGTGGGGCTTGGCGCGAACCTCGTCGAAATGGGAGCAATATTGACCAATCCGGGCTTTTCCTCGGGCGATTCGGCGTCATGATTATGCCAGCCGCGCCGCCCCGCAGGAGATAACCGAATGACCCCCATCGACGGACCGCGCCTAGCCCCGGCGGAGGGGCGGCCTGCCCGCCAGCTCGTGATCCTGCTGCACGGCTTCGGCGCCGATGGCGAGGATCTGATCGGCCTCGCCGATCCGTGGCGGCGCATGTTGCCCGATGCGCTTTTCGTCGCCCCCGACGGGCCGCAACCCTGCGTGCTGGGCGGCTTTGGCCGGCAATGGTTCCCGCTGACCGATTTCAGCGACGCGGAACGTCTGGCCGGCGCCCGCCAGGCGGCCCCGGTGCTTGACGCCTTCATCGACCGCGAACTGGAAAAGGCGGGCCTGCCGGACAGCGCCCTCGCCCTCGTCGGCTTCAGCCAGGGCTGCATGATGACGCTGCATGTCGGCCTTCGGCGCAAGTTGGCCCCGGCGGCGATCCTTGGGTATTCCGGGGCGCTGGCGGGCGGCGATCTCCTCGCCGGGGAAATGACCTGCAAGCCGCCGGTGCTGCTGATTCACGGCGATGCCGATGGCGTCGTGCCGGTCGTCGCCCTGCGCCGGGCGGTGGCGGCGCTTTCCGCCGCCCTGGTTCCGGTGCAATGGCATGTCGAGGAAGGCCTGCCGCACGGCATCGGGCCGGAGGGGCTGGCGCTCGGCGGCGAATTCCTGTGCCGCCATCTGCTGGATTCCCGCGACTGAAGAAGGACGGGCCGAGGTCACGACATCGTCACACTGCATGTAGTATTTTACTGGCGTCCAACCGCAAGGCTTGACACTATTTTGCTGGGTCTGCATCGCAGACCGCAGTCTGGGTTTAGGGCGAGGCGTATTGATGAACGCGATGTCCCAGCCGGTCGGTGCCTGTCCCGCGCTCGTTCTGAACGCGGATTACCGGCCGCTTAGCTATTTCCCCCTCAGCCTGTGGTCGTGGCAGGACACGATCAAGGCGGTCTTCCTTGGCCGCGTCAACATCCTCTCGGAATACGACCGGACGGTGCGCAGCCCCAGTTTCGAGATCCGCCTGCCGTCGGTGGTCAGCCTGAAGACCTATGTCCAGCCGGCCCGGCATCCGGCCTTCACGCGGTTCAACGTCTTCCTGCGCGACCGTTTCGCCTGCCAGTATTGCGGCGATGGCGACGACCTGACCTTCGATCACGTCCTGCCGCGCAGCCGGGGCGGCCGCACCACCTGGGACAATATCACCACCGCCTGTTCGCCCTGCAATCTGCGGAAGGGCGGGCGGATGCTGAAGGAATCCGGGCTGCACCTGCGCTCCCGCCCCTATGTCCCGACGGTCGGGCAGCTGCAGGAAAACGGGCGGTCCTTCCCGCCCAATTACCTGCATGACAGCTGGAACGACTTTCTCTACTGGGACGCCGAACTGGAAGCCTGAGCCGGTCGAAGGCCCATCTGCCGCGCCAGGGCCGCGCCGAGACTGCGGCCCGACAGGAAGGCGCCCTCGATCCGCGCGCCCAGGCACCAGTCGCCGCAGGCGCCCAGCGGCCGCCGCGGGTCGATCAGATGCGGCTGGCCCAGCGGCCGCGTCGTCATCGCGTGACGCCAGCGATGCGCCCGCGCCGAAAGCGGCACCGGCAGACCTCCGGCCAGCAGGGCGAAGGCCGCCAGCATCCGCGCCGCGACATCCTCCGCCTCATCCTCGACATGCGCCGCGCTCCACCCGGGGGCGGCGTGAAGCACCCAGGTCTCGGCCGTGTCCTGTGGCCGGCCCGGTTTCGACGTGTCGCGGGCGATCCACGACAGAAGACCATCGGTCAGGGCGAGATCGATGAAGGCACCGTCGAAGCCAAGGCGCAGCGGCGCGGCGAACGACAGCATCAGGGCCCAGCAGGGCGCGGTCTCGACGGCGGCGATCCGGCCCGACAATTCGGGCGCAAGGGCCAGAAGGGGCACGGCCTGCGGGGCCGGGGTCGCGACGACGACACCGTCATAGGGGCCGAAATGCTCGCCATGGCGGTCGGTCACCGTCAGCATGGGGCCGCGGGGCGCGATGTCCCGGATCTCGACATCGTAAACCGTGGCGCCGGTGCCGAGGGCGCCGACGAGGGCGCTCATGCGCGGCTGGCCGACGAAGCGCGCGTCCGTTTCCTCGGTGGGCGTGAAGCCGCCGGGGCCGAGGTTGCCGATCACGCCTTCCCAGGGGGCGACCACGCCCCGGGCGACGAGACCGGCCAGCACGGCTTTCAGGGCCGGATCGCGGGCGGTGAAATATTGCGCGCCATGGTCCCATTGCAGGGCATCGTCGCGCCGCGTGGCGAGGCGCCCGCCGGCGCCCCGGCCCTTGTCGAAAACGGTCACCAGCGCCCCGGCCTCGGACAGCACCGAGGCCGCGCTCTGCCCGGCGATACCGCCGCCGATGACGGCGATCAGGGGTCTTGCATTCATCGATGCCTCCACGCCGCAGGGCGACCGGTCGGGCCGCGGTTCTTCTTGTCTCGGGATGGCGCCACAGGTTTACACCGCTTGGGGCGCCTTGGCGATTCCATCGTTGAGCGCGGCCTCGGCTGCTTGGTGCAGGATGGCGTGGCGCCGGGCGAGGGCGATTACGTCATCCATATAGCCGCCGCCGATCACCCCGGCCAGCGGCAGGCCCAGCGCCCGGGCCAGCTGGATCACCAGCGCGTCGCGCCGCGCGATGCCCTGATCGCCGAGGGCAAGGCGGCCCAGCCGGTCGGCGCCATGGACATCGACCCCGGCGTTGTAGAACACGATATCGAAGGGGCCTGCCTTGATGGCGGCATCGAGCGCGGGAGCGAGGGCTTCGAGATAGGCTTCGTCGCCCGTCTCCGGGGGCAGGTCGATATCGAGATCCGAGGCTTCCTTGCGCAGCGGGAAATTCGCGCCGCAATGGACCGACAGGGTGAAGACGGAAGCATCGCCAGCGAAAATTTCCGCGGTGCCGTCGCCCTGATGGACGTCGAGGTCGACGATCAGCGCCCGCTCGATCGCGCCTTCGGCCTGCAGCGCGCGGATGGCGACGGCGACATCGTTGAAGACGCAGAAACCCGCGCCGGTTTCCCGGCGGGCATGATGGCTGCCGCCCGCCGTGTTGCAGGCGATGCCATGGCGCAGCGCGAGACGCGCCGTCAGCAAGGTGCCGCCATTGGCGAGGAGGGCGCGGCGGGCGACGCCGTCATCGACCGGCAGGCCGATCCGCCGCTCGACCGCCGGGGGGACCGCCCGCGCCAGCACGGCATCGACATAGCCCGCCTCGTGCACGCGAATCAGCTGCTCGCGCGTCGCCGGGGCGGGGACATGGGTATGGCCCGGGCGGGCGATGCCCATCGCCGTCAATTCGTCGAAAAGCGCGGCGAACTTGGCCATGGGAAAGCGATGGCTGGCGGGCAGCGGCGGCGCATAGCCTTGGTGGTAGACAACAGGCAGCGCTTTGCGCCCTTCTGTCGGCGGAACAAGCGCAGCGGAGGACCCCATGAAGCTCGTCTCCTTCCTTGATGGCCAGCGGCTTGGCTATGGCGCCGTGAAGGGCGACGGCATCGTCGATCTGTCGGCCCTTCTGTCGGCGGAGGCGCCGAAAATCCTCGACTGCATCGCGACCAGCCTCGGCAAGGCGGCGACCGCCGTCGCCCGCCTGTCGCCCGATATCGCGCTGGCCGATGTCCGACTGCTGCCGCCGGTGCCCGTGCCGGGAAAGATCATCTGCATCGGTGTCAACTATGCCGATCATGCCAGTGAAATGGGGCGCACGGCACCGCCGTTCCCGACGGTATTCACGCGCTTCGCCGATACGTTGGTCGGGCCGGGGTCGGATCTGATCCTGCCGAAGAATTCCACGCAATTCGACTATGAAGGTGAACTGGCGGTCATCATCGGCCGGCCGGCGCGCCATGTCCGGGCCGCCGACGCCATGGCCCATGTCGCGGGCTATGCCTGTTTCCAGGATGCTTCGGTGCGCGATTTCCAGCGCCACACCAGCCAGTTCGCGCCGGGCAAGAATTTCCCCGGCACCGGCGGCTTCGGCCCCTGGATGGTGACGGCGGACGAGGTGAGGGATCCCCATGATCTGCGCCTCGTCACCAGGGTGAACGGAGTCGAGCGGCAGAACGGCTCTACCGCCGACATGATCTTCCGCATTCCGGCGCTGATCGCCTATCTCTCGTCCTTCACGACGCTCAATCCCGGCGACGTGATCGCGACGGGAACGCCCGCCGGGGTCGCCGCCGGACGCAATCCGCCGCCCTGGCTGCGCGAGGGCGACAAGGTAGAAGTTGAAATCGAACAGATCGGATTGCTCGTCCACCACGTATCAGCAGAAGGATGAGGTGCCTTGTGGCGCCTCCCGGCCCGAAGCAGGAGGCGTTATTCCATGAGCAGTCTCGACCGCATGTTGCGCGTTCTGGACCTTTTCGCCGCCGAGCGGCCGCACTGGACGGTCGAACAGGCGATGACGAGGACCGGTTTTTCGCGCTCGACCGTCTATCGCTATTTCAAGAGCCTGACGGCGGCGGGCCTCGTCTCGCCGGGGCCGGACGGCGCCTACAGCCTCGGCCCCGCAGTGATCGGCCTCGACCGGCTGATCCGGCTCTATGATCCGCTGCTGGCGACGGCGCGCGGCCAGCTGGCGGAACTGGCCCGCAGTCTCGCGCTCGTCACCGTGGTCCAGCCCTATCGTGACCAGGTGGTGGTGACCCATGTCGAGGCGGCGCCGGGCCTCGCCACGCCGCCCGATCTGGTGCGCGGTCTCTCGGCCAGCCTGTTCGACAGCGCGGCGGCGCGGGTCGTCCTCGCCCATGAATCGGTCCGCCGCCTGCGGCGCATCTACGACGTCTCGGCACCGGCCATCGCTGAAGCCGGGCTCGGCACCAGCTGGACCGCCTTCCGCCAGTCGCTGCGGGTGCAGCGCCGGGTCGGCTTCGCGGTACACCGGGGTCAGGGGCCACTGGGCGCCCTGTCGGTCGCGGTGCCGGTCTTCGGGGAAGGGGAGCGGGTCATCGCCGCCATCGCCGCGCCCTCGCGCGACATGGACGCGGCGACCGTGGGCGGTTTGCTCGTCCGGGCGTCGCGCCGCATCGCGGCCCAGATGATGGACGGTCAGCCGCCGACGCCGGAGACGCTCGCCAGGGCTTCGGCCGCCCTGTGGCGCCCGTCGTCGCCGATCAACAGGGCGGTGCAGATGGTCACGGCCTGAAGCGGCAGCGCGGTATAAAGATGGGGGAACAGGTCCCCCCCGCGCGAGACTTCCCAGCGCAGGGCTGCGCCGAGCGCGGCGGCATCGACGGCGACGAGCACGAGGTCCGCCCGCTCGGCGAAATGCTTGTCCAGCGTGCCCTGGACCTGATGGGCGGCGGAGAAATGGATATAGCCATCGGCGAGATCGACCGGGGCGCCCGCGAATGTGCCGGCGGCCTGAAATTGCTCCCAGGCCGCGCGGTCCATGATCTTGTAGACGGCTTCGGTCATGCCGCCGCGGCCGGCTGAAGCAACTCGCCAGCGAGGCCCTTGCGGATCAGCCGGGCAGAATTGGCGACGCCGAACAGCGCGATGAAGGAGCCCAGGCGCGGCCCCTGCGCCTCGCCGAACAGCACTTCGTAGCAGGCCTTGAACCAGTCCCGCAGGCTGGGGAAGGCATGGCGCTTGCCGATCTCGAAGACCTCGGTCTGCAGGGCTTCCGCGCTCTGGTCCGCCGGGCCGCTTTCGAGCCAGGTGGCGAGTTCCGACAGCGCCGCCGCCTCGACCTCGGTCGGCAGGCGGAATTTGCGGTGCGGCTTCTCGTAGTCGCGGAAATAGGCGATGGCATGGCCGACCATGTCGTCCAGCACCGGCAGGGTCTCCGGCGTCGCGCCCGGGGCATAGCGGGCGATGAAACCCCAGAGCACCGACTTGTCTTCCGAAGCGACGACACCCGCGAGGTTCAGCAGCAGGCCGAAGGTGATCGGCAGTTTCACCACCGGCGGCTGGCCGGAATGGATGTGATAGACCGGATTTTCCAGCTGCTTCGCCGGGTCTTGAGCGGGATAGGCGGCGAGATGATCGAAATAATCGTCCACCTGGCGCGGAATGACGTCGAAATAGAGCCGCTTGGCCGTCTTCGGCTGGGCATACATGAACAGCGACAGGCTCTCGGGGCTGGCATAGGTCAGCCATTCCTCGATGGTCAGGCCGTTGCCCTTCGACTTCGAGATCTTCTGGCCCTTGTCGTCGAGGAAAAGCTCGTAGTTGAAGCCGTCCGGCGGCAGGCCGCCCAGCACGCGGCAGATCTTGCTCGACGTCTTCACATTGTCGATATGGTCCTTGCCCGACATTTCATAGTCGACGCCGAGGGCGGCCCAGCGCAGCGCCCAGTCGGGCTTCCACTGCGCCTTGCAGCCGCCGCCGGTCACCGGGGTCTCGAAGGTTTCCTTCGTCTCCGGGTCGGTCCAGCGGATCAGGCCCCTGGCGACATCGCGGCCCTCGATCGGCACCTGCATGACGACGCCGGTCTTCGGATGCACCGGCAGGAAGGGGGCATAGGTCTCCTGCCGCTCCGACCGCAGGGTGGGCAGCATGATCGCCATCACCTCGTCATAGCGCGCCAACATACGCAGCAGCATGTCGTCCAGCTTGCCCTCGGCGTAATAGTCGGTCGCCGAGGCGAATTCGTATTCGAAGCCGAAATGGTCGAGGAACGAGCGCAGCATCGCGTTATTGTGGTGGCCGAAGCTCTCGAACTTGCCGAAGGGATCGGGCACGCGGGTCAGCGGCTTGCCCAGATTGGCGCGCAGCAATTCGGGGTTGGGCACATTGTCCGGCACCTTGCGCATCCCGTCCATGTCGTCGGAAAAGCACAGGAGCTTCGACGGAATCTTGCCATCGGTCAGCACGTTGAAGGCGTGGCGGACCATGGTGGTGCGCGAAACCTCGCCGAAGGTGCCGATATGCGGCAGGCCCGAGGGGCCATAGCCGGTCTCGAACAGGATGTAGCCCTTGTCGAGCACTTCCGGTTTCTTCTCGATCCGCGCCAGCAGTTTCCGTGCCTCCTCGAAGGGCCAGGCACGGGCATTCTGGGCAAGCGTGCGGATCTCGCTCGACATTTCGCAAAAACTCCTTTGAAGCAACGCCTTCGTCGCGGGTCTGTTCGTAAGGCGGCGCAAGGCTTTCGTCAATTGAATGGCGGCGCCGTTGTGAACATGGCTGCCGAGGCTTTAAGGTAAGGGCGCGAGCAATGCCGGGCGCTCGTTGGCGTCTTGCCGCCAGCGCAGCCGATACTGCATTCGATGCCCTGTGTGCATCTTCGGGCGCTCAACCTCTCTGGCGGATTCTACGGAAAATGCGTATATTGCGTATAGGGCGTATATAGTTTCGGGCCAGCGGTATGAAAGAATTCAGCACGGTTGAATTGGTGCGTGACATCCGCACCGTCACCATCGCCGCCAACAGGGCGCCAGTAGCGATCACGCAGCATCGTAAGCCGCGCTATGTCCTGATGTCGGTCGAAGATTTCGAGCGGTTGGCGCGTCAGGCAGACAGCCAGCGGGCCTATGGCCCGGGCGAGGCGCCCGCCGAGGTGGCGGATCTGTTTGCCGAGGCCATTGACGATTTCCTGAGCCAACCGGCCCAAAAATGACGGAGCTCTTTTCGGGGCTGGTTATCGATTATCCCTATTTGTGGCGCTGGCAGGATGACCGGGGCGAGACCGAGGGCCGGAAGGAAAGGCCAAGCTGTCTTGCCTTCGTCGTCAAGGGTAAGTCCGATGGGCTTACCCATGTGGCACTCCTGGCGATTTCGAGTACTGCTCCGCGCGAGGGGCAAGTGACTGTCGAGGTGCCGGAGGCCGAACGTCGGCGGGCGGGGCTCGATCCGGCAAAGCGCGCATGGATCACTGTTTCTGAATGGAATCACGATATTGCCGAGCGGTCCTTTTATCTGGGCCGGAATGCGCGCCGATTTGGCCGTTTCGGTGACTCGTTCTTGCGCGAGGTTCTGATCGCTTTTCGTCCTTTTCTGGGGCGCGAGATAGATCGGCGTTGAGCGCGCTTCGTCTTCGCGCCGGTCCGTCTATCATCCCGCCATGTCCGAATCGCCTTCCTCTCGTCACGTTCCGCCGCTCGGCCTGCCGGCGCTGGCCGTTGGTGTCGGTCAGGCCGTCATTGTGCGGCCGACGGGGGAGATCGAGGAATTGTCCCTGCGTGATGGCGCGATCGCCGCCGACAGCGGACAATTGCTGCTGGCCCATGCGCCGCTGACGGCGCGGCGCCTCGGCGTGCGGCAGCTCCGTGGCTTCGATGTGCTCGAGCTTTTCGCCTTCGCGCGGCCGGCGCAATTCTGCCTGCCGAGCGCGGGGGGGCTTGCCCGTGTCTTCGGCCTCGCGCCGCCTGCCGATCTGATCGACGAGGCGAGCATCCTGCCCCAGGCGGCGGCACTGCTGCTCGACGAATTGTCGCGCGCAAGCGACGCGGCGGAAGCGGTGCGTATCGCCTTCACCATGGGGCGGGGCGGCTGGGTCTGGGCGCCGCTCGTCCTTTCCGCTCTGGGCCGGCCCGATGGCGGCGAGGGGCGAGGCACTGGCCTCGACGTCTGGAACCGCTTGCCCGAATGGGAGGAGCCGCCGCCGACGCCGCCCCCCCTCGGCCT
>NZ_JBAQRT010000321.1:0-31901 GCF_049306435.1 Zavarzinia sp. | reverse complement strand
CGGCAAGACCGAGCGACGGCGCCCTCGTCTTGTCGGCGGGGCCGAGGCGGGCTGGCGCGCCATGATGCGCTGGCTCGATCTCGCCATGCCGTCGCCGTTCCGGCGCAAACGGATTTTCGCCCGCAAGGGTCAGGGTTGAACAGGGAAGGAAACCATATGGCCGAATACACGCTCCATTGCTTTGCCCAGTCGGGCAATGCCTACAAGCCGGCGCTCTATCTCAACCTCGTCGGGGCCGACTGGGCACCTCGTTTCGTCGATTTCTTCAATGGCGCGGGACGGACGCCGGAATTCCTCGCGATCAATGAAATGGGCGAGATCCCCGTGCTCGACCATGGCGAGGTCCGCCTTACCCAGTCGGGCGTGATCCTCGATTATCTCGTCGAGCAATTCGGCCAGTTCGGCTGGCGGGACGAGACGGAGCGGCGCGAGATCCTGCGCTGGATCCTGTTCGACAATCACAAGTTCACGGCCAATATCGCGACCTGGCGCTTCCTGATCAATTTCGCGCCCAAACCCATGGCGCCCGAGGTGATGGACTTCATGAAGGGCCGCGCCAAGGTCGGGGCCAAGGTGCTCGCCCAGCATCTGGAGGGCCGCGATTTCGTCGTCGGCGACCGGCCGACCATCGCCGATCTGTCGCTCTGCGGTTATGTCTTCTACGAGAATGAATATCCGATCGACTGGGCCAGGGATTACCCGCCGATCCACGCCTGGGCTGAACGCATCAAGGCCCTGCCGGGCTGGAAGCATCCTTACGAGCTGATGCCCGGTTATCCGCTGAAGAAGGGCTGAGGCGGCATTTCCGGCACGAGATTCCGGCCTTCGCCGGAATGACGATTTTCTTCTGTCGTCGTCCCGGCGAAGGCCGGGACCTCGTGATGGCTCGTGTTCCTAACTGTTCAGATCTTCCCGCGCGCAGCCCGGTATTTCGAGAATGAGGTCGGCGCCGTAAGCCCCGCCCGGCGTGGCGTAACCCGGGCGGACGTCGCCGCCCGCGACCTTGCCGGCGATGAGGAGCGCGGTCTCGACCGTGAGGGCATAGGGCTCGATCACGGTAAGGCGGGAGCGGAGGCGGGTGCCGGCGGCATTGGCGGCCTCGCCCAGCAGGATGGCGCTGGCGGTGCGGCGCACCGTCTCGTCGGGCCCCGGCGGCATCAGGTTCACCGCCTGTTTCAGCAGATATTGCGCGGGCGCGGTGCCCAGCAGTTTTCGCACGGCCTTCGGTAGGCCCAGCATCCGCGACAGTTCCGGCGTCGATTCGAAGAAGACTTCGATATCGGGAATGCCCGTCGTGTGGAAGGCGGTCGCGACATCGCCCCAGGAAATGCCGATCGACGGTTTCGGCCCCTTGCCGAAGTCGATCTCGTCCCGGGGCACGCCGTTGATTTCCACCAGCTTGCCGCCGCGCCGAACCATGGTGCCCTTGGCGATCTGCTCGATCGAGGTCTTGGCCGTGCCGCGCGACATATTGGCGAGGCCGCTCATGGCGAGGCGCAGGCTGCGCGCGTCCGGTAGGCGGTTGCGCATATGGGCGGCGAGACAGTCGGACGGTACGACATCGAAGCCGACGCCGGGCATCAGCATGATACCGGCGGCCTTGGCCCGTTCCGACAACGCGGCGCAGTGTTCGAACACCGAAATCTCGCCGGTGATGTCGAGATAATGCACGCCCTTTCGCAGGCAGGCCTCGACCATGGGGCGGCTGGTCGCCGAGAAGGGCCCGGCGACATGAAGGACGACGGCGATACCCTCCAGCAGCCTGTCGAGGCCGGCGGCATCGTCGAGCGATGCGGCGGCATGGGGCAGGCCCAGCGGCCCGGCGACGGCGGCGACCCCGGCGGCATCGCGGCCGGCGGCCAGCATATCGATGCCGCGCTTCGCGGCGGCTTCGGCGATCAGGCGCCCGGTATAGCCGGTGGCGCCATAGAGCAGGATTCGCCCGGTCATCTCGTCTCTCTCCCCGTTTGTCGGATGACAAATAACATGAAGCGACAGCTTCGCACGACAGTTGCGCTGCCGGGCCGCCCGCACCACAATCCGGCGACAATGACACCGCGACAGGGGGGATGGCGCAGCGTGATCGAAGTCGAGGGGCTTTGCTTTGACTATCCGGCCAAGCGGGCCTTGTCGGATGTCGGTTTCACCATCGAGCCGGGCACGGTCACGGCACTGGTCGGGCCGAATGGCGCCGGCAAGACGACGCTGCTGCGCTGCCTCGCGACGCTGGAGCTGCCCTATGCCGGGCGCATCCGCCTCGACGGTATCGACACCGGCGAGGAGCCGCTGCGCGCCCGCCGCCTGCTCGGCTTCCTCGACGAATTCTTCGGTCTCTATGACGAGCTGTCGGTCCGCCGCTGCCTGACCTATTGGGCCGGCGCCCATGGCCTTGCCGGCGATACCGAGGCCGCCGTGCTCGACGCTGCCCGTCGCCTCGGCCTCGCCGACCGGCTGGAGGAGCGGGCGGGCAGCCTGTCGCGGGGCCTGCGCCAGCGTCTCGCCATCGCCCAGGTGATCATCCACCGGCCGCGCATCCTCCTGATGGACGAGCCGGCCTCGGGCCTCGACCCGGAGGCGCGGGCGGGCCTCGCCGATCTCATCCGCAGCCTGCAGGCGGAAGGGATGACGATCATCGTCTCGTCCCACATCCTCGTCGAGCTGCAGGACTATTCCAGCCACATGCTGATCGTCGACAAGGGTCGCATCGTCGATCATGCGCCGATCGGCGGCGCGTCGCCACGCCAGCGCAGCCGCCGCCTGCGCCTTGTCCTGTCGCGGCCGGCCGATGCTCTGGCCAGCGCCCTCGGCGGTGAGGCCGGGCTTGTGGTCGCGCCCGACGGCCTTGCCGCGCAATTCGATTTCACGGGCGATCTCGAGGCGCAGACGGCTTTGCTCGCCCGCCTCGTCGGTCAGGGCCTGCCGGTCGCCGCCTTCGGCGAGGACCATGAAAGCCTGCAGGACCGCTATATCGAGAAACTGAAGGCGTCGCGCTGATGAGCCTCCTCCTCAATCCGGAACTCCGCCGCAACCTGTGGCTCGAACTCGGCCCGGCGCGGGTGATCGCCATGCCGGCGGTGCTGTTCATGGTCTTCCTCCTGGCCTGGACCTGGGGCAAGGCGGAAGGCATGGCCTTCGCCGCCGCCTTCACCGGCTGGGCGCTCCTCGTGCTCTGGGGCACGCGGCTCGCCTGTGATGCCGTGATTTCCGAGGTTCAGGGCCGGACCTGGGATGGCCAGCGTCTCTCCGGTCTCGGGCCGCTGCGGATGACCATCGGCAAGCTGGCGGGCGGCCCCATCTATGCCTGGTATGGCGGCGTGATCTGCCTTGTCGCGCTGCTGGCGGCCGGCGGCATCGCGGACGAGCCGCTGGTGCCCATCGGCCTCGTCGTCACCGGCTTGTTCGGGCAGGCGGTCGCGCTGTGGTTCGGCCTCGTGCAGCTGCGGCTGCGCTCGGGCGTGCAGCGCTTCCATGTCACCTTCGCCCAGGTGGTCGGCATCATCGTTTCGGTCCAGCTGACGCCCTTCGAGCATTTCATCGATGTCTCGGTCAGCTGGTACGGCATGACCTTCAACGGTTTCGAATTCGCCCTGCTGTCGACGGCGCTGTTCACCGTCTGGGCCTGGATCGGCTGCTATCGCCTGATGCGGGCGGAATTGCAGTATCGCAGCTGGCCCCTGGTCTGGTGCGCGTTCCTGGTCTTTCTCCTCGTCTATTTCGACGGTCTGTCCGGGCAATATTTCGGCCTGTTCAGCCCCTTCGCCCGGTTCAGCGCGGACGAGGCTTTCCTGTGGCAGGCCGGCGGTTTCCTGACCATCGTCTCGGCCAGCTGGTTCGCCATGTTGCTGGAGCCCAAAAGCATCGTCCGCCTGCGCCGCCTGTTCGAGCGGCTGCGCAAGGGCGATGCCGCCCGCGCCCTTGGCGACCTGCCGGTCTTCGTCGCCGGCCTGCCGGTCCTCGCCATCGCCGCGGTGCTGCTGACCCTCGGCAAACCGGAGCCGGGCCTTCTGCTGGCGCAGGCGGCTTCGCTCGTGCTGTTCCTGCTGCGCGATGGCGCGCTCGTCTATTACGTCGTGCTGGCGCCCGGGGCGCGGCGCGGCCATCTCGCCGCGCTGGTCTATCTCGTGCTGCTCTATGGCGTCGTGCCGGGCATCCTGGCCGGGGCGGACGCGGGCGTGCTGCTCGCCGCCTTCGTGCCGCTCGCCATGAAGGCGCCGGTGATCGGCCTTCTTGGTCCCGCCGTGCAGGCCATCGCCTTCGGCTTCCTGCTGTCGTCCCGGCTGACCACGGTGAGGGGCTGACGCGATGGCACATCTGTGGCGCAACTGGTCGGGCCTGCAACAGGCCGTCCCCGCCGTCAGCTTCGCCCCTGTGGAGGAAAGCGGCATCGTCGCCGCGGTGCGCGAGGCCAGCGCGCGGGGCCTTGGTCTTCGCGTCGTCGGCAGCGGCCATTCCTTCACGCCGCTCTGCGTGACCGATGGCGCCCAGATCAGCCTGGCCGGTCACAGCGGACTTGTTTCGGTCGAGGGGACGAGGGCGCGGGTGCGGGCCGGCACCACGATCCGCGCCCTTGGTCCCCTGCTCCGGGCCAGGGGCCTCAATCTCGCCAATCAGGGCGATATCGACGCCCAGGCCATCGCAGGCGCCATCGGCACGGCGACCCATGGCACCGGCCTAGGCCGGGGCTGCCTGTCGGCCCAGGTCGCGGCGCTTCGCCTCGTCACCGCCTCGGGCGAGGTGATCGAGTGCGACGAGGCGAATGCCCCCGATATCTTCAACGCGGCACGTGCCTCGCTCGGCGGTATCGGCATCATCTCGGAAGCGGTGATCGACTGCCTGCCGGCATATAACCTGCGCGAGAGCCGGCGCGTCGCCCCGCTCGACGAGGTGATCGCGGGTTTCCGCAAGGAAGCGGCGGCCCATGCCCATGCGGAATTCTTCTGGTTCCCGCTGACCGACAGCGCCGTGATCAAGACCCTGGATCACACGGACGAAGCCCCGGGCCGCTGGCGGTCCCTTCGCGTCGCCAAGGAAGCCGCGCTCGAGAATGGCGCGCTCTGGGGTTTTGGCCAGTTGTCGCGGCGCGTGCCCGCGCTGGCGGGGCCCCTGGCCCGCCTGTCGGCGGCGGCGGGCGGGGGCGGCGGCTTCGTAGACGAGGCGCATCGGGCCTTTCCCTCGCAGCGCTCCGTCCGCTTCAACGAGATGGAATATGCCGTGCCTGCGGACGAGGGTCTGTCCTGCATCGCCGAGATCAGGGACTGGTTCCGGCGCGGCGGCGAGAAGATCTACTTCCCGATCGAATTCCGCTTCGTCGCCGCCGACGACATCTGGCTCAGCCCCTTCTTCGGCCGGGCCAGCGCGACCATCGCCGTGCACCGCCTGGCGGGGGAGGATTTCAAAGCCTATTTCGCGGCGATGGAGGCGATCTTCCGCAATCACGGCGGCCGGCCCCATTGGGGCAAGCTGCATACGTTGAAGGCGGCTGAACTGGCGGCGCTCTATCCCGCCTGGGATGCCTTCCAGGCGGTGCGCCGCCGGCTCGATCCGGGCGGGCTGTTCCTGAACGACTACCTGCGGGGCCTGTTCGGCGCCTAAGGCCCGACCATGCCGCCGATGACGAAGGCGAGGGTGATGAACTGCGCGAGGTTCAGGCCCTGGCTGACGCCATGCAGCCGGCTGAAACTGGCGGCGGCCCTGGCGTCGCCCGCGTCGCGCGCATCGGACAGGCGGATGATCTCCGGCCGCAGCAGCAGATGGGCGAGAACGAAGCCGATGGCGACAAGGCCGAGCAGGGCGCCGATCCAGAACGGCGGCGCCAGCAGGGCGCCGAGCCCGGTCAACACGACCATCGCCGGATAATAGATCGCGAAGGCGTCCCGCATGAAACGGACCCCCTCGGACTTGCCCAGCTTGCCGAAGACCAGCGGGGCGAGGAAGAAGGAAAAGAACGCCATGCCCCCGAAGGCGAGGCTAACGAACAGGGCCGCGAGTGTCATCATGGCCTGATCCTAGCCGAAGGAAACGATCAGCACGATGGTCAGAACGGTCAGGGTCCACAATACCCCGTCGCCGACCCCGCCGACCGAGATATAGCGCGCGAGGCCGACCGCCGCTTGGCCGACCAGCCGCCCGCCACCGCCGAGGAAACGGCCGATGGTCTCGCCCGCACGATCCAGCAAGACGCCGAGTCGGCCGAAGCCGTCGACCGCGCCGATCACCCATGAGGGCAGCGGCACGGCCAGCGCGGCGAAGGCGCCCGGGCGCTGGCGGAAGATTCGACGCAGCGGCGTCAGCATGACGAGGGCGGCGACGGCGAGGGCGATGCCCTGCACGATCAGCGGCGTCGCATGGAAGGCGATTTCGGCATGGGGGCTGAGGGCGCCGCCGAAACTGCCGAGGGCAAGCCCCGCGAGGGTGAGGAGAAGGGCGGCCGCCCCCTCGCGCGAGGTGATGCGATCATCGCCGGGCGTGCCGAATTTCTCGATCAGCGGGCGAAGACCGGCGGTGGCGAAGACCACGGCGCCGACGATGACGATGACGATATCGGCCCAGCCGAGACCGGCGTGGATCAGCGCCTCGCCGATCACCGCCTTGCCGAGATAGCCGGCAAGGCCCGGCAGGCCGATGGTCAGCGCGGCGAGCAGGGCGAAGGGCCGAAGCCCGGCCGGGGCCTTGCCGCCCCGGGCTTCCAGCGCCCCGGCGACGAGGAACAGCAGCGTCGCATAGATGACATGGCCGATGGCCAGCAGGCGGACGCCGTCCAGCGCCTCGGGCGTGCCGAGGCCGATGCCGGCGATCATGACGCCGAGCTGGCTGACCACGGCCCAGGTCAGCAGGCGGCGCCAGTCGGATTCGAACAGGGTGGGGATCACCGCCATGCCGGCCATGAACAGGCCCAGCCAGATCAGCGCCGGCTCGCCCGGGAACAGGCGGGCGAGGGCGATGACGGCGACCTTGGTCGCGAAGGCGGACAGGAAGAGGGAGCCGGTCGGGCTGGCCGCGGCATAGGCATGGATCAGCCAGCCGTGCACCGGCGGCGCCGCCGCCTTGATCAGCAGGGCGAGGAGCACGAAGGCCCCGGCGGTCACGGTGCCATTGCTGTCCAGCGCGATGCCGATCAGCAGCAGCACCCCGGCCAGCACTTGCAGCAGCAGATAGGCGAGGCCGGCGCGGACGGCGGCGGGCGTGCCGCCGGCCATGACGATGAGGGCGGAGGCGATGGCGATCACCTCGGTCCAGATCATCAGCCCGCCCAGGCTTCGGCTGGCGAGGGCGGCGCAGGCGGCGCCGGTGGCGACGAGACCGGCGGCGACCGCCACCCGGTCCTCATGCGCGGCGGCGAACATCAGGCCAGCCCCGGCGACGAGATGGAAGGCGATGGCGAGGGCGGCGTCGAGCGGGTCGAAGACCGGTGCCCCGCCCGTCATGAACATCAGCCACAGGCTGGCCAGCAGGCCGATATAGCCGATGTTGCGCGCGGCGACGGGCAAGCGGCACAGGCCGGCGAGCAGGCCGGCCAGCAGCAGGGGCCAGCCCGGCGGCAGCTGCGCGAGATCGAGGGCGAGGGCTTCGGTCATGGCAGGGCTCCAAGGCCGATGGCCGGCGCGACGAAGCGCAGGATGGAGGGCGCCGCGACGAAGAGAACGACGCAGCCCGCCGCCGTCACCATCGGCGGGATCAGGGCCAGCAGCGGCAGATGCCCGTCGCCATGGCCGTGGTCTTCATGGGGCAGGGCATGGGGATCATCCTCGCCGGCCTTACGGAACACGGCGGTGATGAAGATCGGCGCGAGATAACCGAGGGTGAGCAGGGTCGAGAGACCCAGACAGCCGACGAGCAGATAGAGATCGCGGGCCGATGCCGCCTCGAGGAGGAGGAACTTCGGCCACATGCCGCCAAAGGGCGGCAGGCCGGCGACCGACAGCGCGCCGACGAGGAAAGACGCCATCAGAAGCGGCAGCTTCACGCCGATGCCGGATATTTCCGAGAGTTTCTTCTTGTGGGTCGCGATCTGGATCGCGCCCGCGCCGAAGAACAGGGTGATCTTGCCCCAGGCGTGCATGACGAGCTGAAGAATGCCGGCGCCGATCGCCAGCGGCGAGCCGATGGCGACGGCGAGGGTGACCATGGCGAGCTGCGCCACCGTCGAATAGGCGAGGCGGGCCTTCAGATCGTCCTTGGTCATGGCGATGACGCTGGCGGCGATGACGCTGGCGGCGGCGATCACGATCAGCACGTCGCCCACGCCCCTTCCGATCACGTCGATGCCGAAGATATAGACGGCGATCTTCAGCAGGGTGAAGACGCCGGCCTTCACCACGGCGACGGCGTGCAGCAGCGCCGAGACCGGCGTCGGCGCCACCATGGCGGCGGGCAGCCAGCCGTGCAGCGGCATCAGCGCCGCCTTGCCGACACCATAGGCGAAGAGGAGGAGGAGGACGGTCAGCAAGCCGTCGCCCAGCTTGCCGTCGAGAATGCCGCCCGGCGTGAAGTCGAGGGTGCCGGCGGCGATCCAGGTCCAGAGAATGGCGCCGAGGAACGGCACGAGCGAGGTCGCGAGCAGATAGGCGAGGTAACGCCGCGCGCCCGCGATCGCGCCTTCGGTCTGCCAATGGACGACGAGGGGATAGGTGACGAGGGTCAGCACTTCATAGGCGACGAAAAGCGTCGCCAGATTGCCGGCCATGGCGATCGCCATGGCGGCGGAAAGCGCGAGGGCGAAACAGGCGTAGAAGCGGGTCTGGCGCGGTGCGTGTTCCGCCCGCATGTAACCGATGGAATAAAGCGAGTTGAGGCCCCACAGCCCGGCCGCGACCCCGGCGAAGACCAGGCCGATCGGCTCCGCCCGCAGCATCAGGGCAAAGCCCGGCAGGATCTCCGCGATGACGAGGGGCTGGGCGGTGGCGGCGTCGAAGCCGGCGATCAATTCGTAGACGGTGACGGCGAGGCCGGCGGCGCCCGCCAGCGTCACCGCTTCCCGGATATTGGGCGAGCGGCCGGTGAGGGCGATGAGAAGGGCGGTCGCCAGCGGCAGCAGGATCGCGGTCAGCATCAGGTCATGCGGGCTCATGGCGCGCCCCCGATCATCTGCGCGGCGATTCGGCCGGCCAGGGTCAGCATCGGCTCGCTCCAGATGCCGAGCCCGATGGTGGCGGCGCCGAGCAGGCCGACCGGCAGCAGGAAGGCGGGATGCAGGTCATGGCGCGGGGCGGTTTTCGCCGGCGCCGCCATGCCCGCCTCGACGATGCGCCAGACATAGGCGACGGTGATCAGCGAGGTCAGCATGACACCGCCGACGACCAGCCAGTTGGCCTGCTCGAAGGCGAGCTTGACCACCAGCAGCTTGGAGACGAAGCCGGCGGTCAGCGGCACGCCGATCAGGGCGAGGCCGCCGAGGACGAGGAAGCCGAAGGCGACGGGCATGTCCCTCGACAGGCCGGCCAGCGCATCCATCCGGGTCGTGCCGCGGCGATGCAGGACGGCGGCGGTGGTCGCGAACATGCCGCCCTTGATGATCGCATGATTGAACAGGTTGACGAGGGCGGCGGCGATACCGGAGATGCCGCCGAGGCCGAGGGCGACCAGCATTAACCCTAGGTTCGCGATCGAGGAATAGGCCAGCAGCCGGCGCAGATCCTTGGTCGTCACCGCGATGACGGAGCCCGCGACCAGCATGGCGAGGCCGATGGGCGGCAGCAGGGCGGCGAAATTCACCCGGCCGATCTCGCCCGGCGTGTCGAAGACGAAATCCGACATGCGGATCAGCAGATAGATCGAGACCTTGGTTGCCGTCATGGCGAGGAAGGTGCCTACGCCTGCCGGCGCATAGGCATAGGCGTTGGGCATCCAGCGGTGCAGCGGCAGCATGGCCGCCTTCAGCGCGATGCCGACGAAGATGAAGGACGAGCCGACGATGACGGCCCGCTTCGGCGCCGTCGCCATCCGCTCGCCGAGGTCCGCCATGTTCAGCGTGCCGGTGACGACATAGAGGAAGGCGATGCCGATGACGAAGAAGGTGGCGCCCGTCGCGCCCAGCACCAGATAGTCGAAGGCCGCGGTCAGCGCGCGGCGGTCGGCGCCGGCGCCCATGGCGATCAGGACATAGGTCGAGAGCGACGAGATTTCGAGGAAGACGAAGACGTTGAAGATATCGCCGGTGACGACGATGCCGACAAGCCCGGCCAGGCACAGCAGGAAAGCGGCGAACAGCCGGGGCTGATCGCCGGGCGCGATGGTGCCGCGCAGCGAGACCGGCAGGAACAGGGCGACCAGCGTCGCGGCGTAAGCCAGGAGGCAGGCCATGGCGGCCGCCAGCAGGTCGATGCGATATTCGATGCCGATGGGCGGCGCCCAATTGCCGAGGGCATAGGAGATCACCGTGCCGTCCAGCGTCTGGCACAGCAGCAGCGTGGCGAGCGCGGCATCGAGGGCGGCGATCATCAACACGGCCGCCCCGGCGATCCGGGCATCGCGCAGCAGGGCGACGAGCGGCGCGCAGAGCAGCGGCAGGACGACGACGAGGACGGCGGCGTGCTGGGCGATCATGGCCGGGCCTCCGGCTCGGGCGGCAATTCGGGCACGGTGAGGGGCAGGAGATCCTCCTCCTCGATGGTGCCGAAACTTTCGCGGATGCGGACGGCGAGGGCGAGGCCGACCGCCAGCGTGGCGACGCCGACGACGATCGCGGTCAGGATCAGCACCGAAGGCAGCGGGTTGGAATAGCTGTTGAAGCCGGGCGACAGAATGGGCGGGGTCGCCCCGTCGACGACGCCGATGGCGATGTAAAGGACGAAGACCGAGACCTGGAAGATGCCGAGGCCGATCAGCTTCTTCACGAGGTTGCCCTGCGCGATGACGATGTAGAGCCCGGTCATCATGAGGACGATGACGGCCCAATAGGGGAAGAGACCGACGAGATCGCTCATGGCTCGCTCCGGCGGCTGGCGAAGCGCTGGAACAGCAGGATCATCACGCAGGTCACGGTCATGAAGACGCCGAATTCGATCGCGGTCAGGCCGATCTGCTGCCCGCTGGGCCGGGGCGACAGGGCATCGTAGTCGAGGAACTGGTGGCCGAGCGCGAGGGTGACGAGACCCGTGCCGCCGTAAGTGAGGACACCGAGCGCGGCGATGACCTTCAGCACCCGCTCCGGCACCAGTTTGTTCAGGCGATCGATGCCGAAGACGAGACCATAGAGGATCATGGCACCGCCGAATATGGCCCCGGCCTGAAAGCCACCACCCGGACTGTAAGCGCCATGGAACTGGACATAGGGGGCGAGGAACAGGGTCATCGGCACGAAAAGCGTCGCGATCGAACGAAGAATGACGTCGCGATCCGCCCGCGCCGGGGCATCGCCGCGCCGCAGGGGCCGGGCCTGCGAGCCGCCGAGCAGCATCAGGACACCAAGGGCGGCGGTGAAGACCACCACTGTTTCGCCCATCGTGTCATAGCCGCGATAGGAGCCGAGCACCGAGGTGATGACATTGGGAATGCCGATCTCGGCCGCGCTCTCGTTCAGGTAATGCGGCGCGACATGCTGGTTGGCCGGGGCGAGGGGATCGCCGAAACGTGGCAGCTCCAGCGTGCCATAAACCAGGGCAAGGCCGCAGATGGTCGAGACGATGAGACCGACCGCCGAGGCACGGCGGCCGACCCGCTTCTCGCGCCGGCCGGTCAGGCGGATCGCGGCGAGGGTCAGCACGGTCGAGACGCCGGCGCCGACACAGGCTTCGGTGAAGGCGACGTCGGGCGCGTCGAACAGCACGAAGATGGCGCAGCAGGTGAAGCTGAAGATGCCCGACAACATGGTGACCACCAGGAGGTCGTCCATGAAGGCGATGGTCACGGCAAGCGCGCCGAGCGCGGCCAGGAGGCCGATCATCAGAAGGGTTTCCATCGGTCTATTCCCCCGGCACGGCCGGCGGGGGCCGGTCCTCGTGCAGGCTGGGGCGTAACCCCGATCGGAAGGCGGCCCGGGCCAGGGCGTGGCAACTGGCGGGCGAGGCGAAAAGCGCGACGAGCAGGACGACGATCAGCTTCACCGCCGTCAGCAGGTCGGGCGACAGCACGGCGAGGCCGACCAGGATGCCGATGGCGCCAGCCGTGTCGGTGACGCCGGCGGCATGGGCCCTCGTATAGAAGTCGGGCAACCGCACGAGGCCGAAGGCGCCGATGAGCGCGGTCAGCCCCCCGATACCGATCAGGATATCCCCAAGCACGAGACGCGCGAGGTCCAGAATGTCGAGCAGGGTCATGACCGTTCCTTGTCCCCGACCAGATAGCGCAGCATCGCGACCGTGCCGATGAGGTTCAGCACGGCATAGACAAGGGCGATATCGATGAAGTCGTAACGGTCCGTGGCGAAGCCGAGAACCGCGATGAGCAGGATCGTCTTGGTGCCGATCACGTTCAGCGACAGTACCCGGTCGAATACCGAGGGACCGGCGATGGCGCGAATCAGGGCCAGGGCGAAGGTCATGAAAAGCGCGATGGCGACGGCGGCATACATGTTCAGGCACCCGTGCCGCGAAAATCTTCATCGAGAATCAGGCAGCGCCGGTCCATTTCGCCGTCCTGCAGCGAAGCCAGTCCTTCGCGGTGCAGCGCGTGAATCAGGAACTGGTCACCCTCGGCGAGGACGGTGATGGTCCCCGGGGTCAGGGTGATCGAATTGGCATAGAGCGTCTTGCACAGCTCGGTCTTCTGCGAGGCGTGAACCCAGCCCATGGCGGGGCTCGCCGGCTTGCCGAGACCCAGCACGCAGCGAATGACATCGATATTCGCCTTGATGATCTCCACAAGAAGCCAGCGCCAGTATACAACCAGTGATACGATCAGGGCGAAGGGCTGGAAGTGCCGCGACACGAGCCCGAGGTGAGTCAGCAGGAGAATCACGCCGACGACCGAGAGAACGGAAGTGACAAGCAGAAAGGGAGAGAAATGCCCGGACAGTCCGATCCACAGGAAATAGAACGCGGCACCCAGCAGCAGTCTTTGTGTCACCGGCCTCCCTTT
The DNA here is from genome assembly GCF_049306435.1 of Zavarzinia sp. NCBI lineage: Bacteria > Pseudomonadati > Pseudomonadota > Alphaproteobacteria > Rhodospirillales > Zavarziniaceae > Zavarzinia > Zavarzinia sp. The sequence continues at coordinate 18,887 of NZ_JBAQRT010000321.1, read as the reverse complement.
CAGCCTTGTCGCTCTGATCTCGCGAGCGATAAATGTGCCGAAAACGCCGATGAATGCAATGGCGTTGGCGGCTCTATTGCGCGGTGCAATAGATGCGGCGCAACAAATCTGCATCCAATCGGGTGTCAATTGACTCAGCCCCGGCCCATCATTCCGCGTGACACCAAGGTGGCATGGTGTGATGATGGCGTCACAAAGAACGCGGGGAAAACTGCGCGTAAAAATAGGGGGATAGCCAGAAAAGGTGACCTGCCCGTCATCTTTTCAGTGTGGGAAGAGTAGCTCATGGAACAGATCATGGCGGCGAGTGGCGGCGCCGAATTCGCCACAATCGAGATATCCGGTCGGGTCAAGTGGTTCGACATGACGAAGGGTTACGGCTTCGTCACGCCGGGGGACGGCCAGGGGGATATTCTGCTGCATCTGTCGGCCCTGCGTCAGGCGGGGCTCGACCATGTCGACGAGGGGGCAACGCTTCGCTGCGAAGCGGTTCGCCGGCCCAAGGGCTTCCAGGCGCTGCGTGTGATCGATCACGATCCCTCGACCGCCTTGCCGTCCGACCGGTTGCGGCCACCGCCCAGGCGGGCTCTGCCCCAGGTCGAGGATGCCGGGTCGCCGGTGCCGGCCATGGTGAAATGGTTCAACCGTGCCCGGGGCTATGGCTTCGTCTCACGCGGCGAAGGCACGCCCGACATCTTCGTGCATATGGAAGTGTTGCGACGATCGGGGGTGATCGAAGTGGCTCCGGGCCAGTCGGTCATGGTCCGCATCGTCGAAAGCGACAAGGGACCGCAGGTCGCAGAATTGAAACCTTCCTAGGTACAGCCCCTCCGGGGGTGTGACCAGCGGCGCGTCCCGGGCAGGGTACGCGCCGTTTCTTTTTGCGGGGGTCAGCGCGGCATGGCGGCGTAATCGCTGGCGTTGCCGGCGCGGGTGATCAGGCCGGCATCCTTCAGGAAGGCGGCGATCCGCGCGAAGCGGGCCGGATCGAGGGCGGCGGGACTGGCGGCGAGTCGGGGCAGGGTCAGCGCCCAGGCTTCGCGGTTCAGGTCGTCGTTCAACTCCGGATGATCCTTGACGAAGGCGGCCCAGGCGGCGTCCGGATGGTTCAGGGTGAAGGTGACGCCGGCCTCGAGGGCGGCGTTGAAGCGCGCGATGCGGGGATCGTCCACCTTGTCGGCGGCGGCGACGACGATCAGCTCGTCATAGGCGGGGACGCCGTGATCCTCGACCGCGAAGATGCGCGCGGGCTTGCCGAGCAGGCGCATTTCCGGGATCTCGAAATTGCGGAAGGCGCCGATCACGCCATCAACCTGGCCGGAGGCGAGCGCTGTCGCCAGGGCGAAATTCACATTGATCAGGGTTACGTCGGCGGGGACAAGGCCCGCGCTCTTCAGCATGGCCTGCAGCAGCGCATCCTCGAAGCCGGCGACCGAATAGCCGATCTTGCGGCCCTTGAGGTCGGCGAGCGTCTTCACCGGCCCGTTGGCCAGCACGGCGAGGCTGTTCAGCGGCGTATCGACGAGGGTCGCGACCCGGCGCAGGGGCAGGCCCGCGTCGACGAGGAGAACCAGCTGCGGCTGATAGGTCACGGCGAGATCGGCCTTGCCGGCGGCGACCAGCTTCGGCGGGTCGTTGGGGTCGGACGGCGCGATCAGCTCGACCTCGAGCCCTTGCGCGGCGAAGAAACCCTGGCTTTGCGCGGCGAACAGCGCGGCATGATCGGGATTGACCGCCCAGTCGAGCAGCACGGTCAATTTGTCGGCCGCCGCCGCCGGCAGTGACAGCAGGCAGGCGAGGGCCAGGGGAACAAGGCGCTTCATCATGTCGGATCGGACTCCTTGAGGAAATCGGTGGGGCGGGCCCAGGGCGTCGCCCTGGCCATGGCGCCATCCACGAGGCGATAGAGCAGCAGGGCGATGACGGCGAGAAGGATGAGGGCGGCGAACATCAGATCGATCTTCGCCCGCGCGTTGGCCTGCAGCATCAGCCAGCCGAGGCCACCGGCCGAGCCGACCCATTCGCCGACGACGGCGCCAATGGGGGCGACGGCGGCGGCGATGCGCAGGCCCGAGCCGAGGGCGGGCAGGGCCGCCGGACCATAGAGATGGCGAAGCAGGCGCCAGCGCCGGCCGGGACGGGCCGCGCCGCCGGTCATCACCCGCGCGAGATCGGCGAGGCCGGGCTCCAGCCGGGCGATGCCGTCGGCGAGGGCGATGGTCACGGGAAAGAAGATGATGATGCCGGCCATGGCGATCTTGGACGCCATGCCATAGCCGAGCCAGAGCACCAGCAGGGGCGCGATGGCGAAGACCGGAATCGCCTGGCTGGCGATCACCAGCGGCAGCAGCACCCGCCGCAGCCGCCGCGAGGCAGACAGCGCGACCGCGGCGCCGATGCCGACCATGGCGCCGACGACAAGGCCGAGGCCGATCTCGGCCAGGGTGATCAGCCCGTGATCGAGCAGCAGGCTACGGTCGAGCCACAGGCGCCGGGCGACGGCGACGGGACCCGGCAGGATGAAGGGCGGCGGCGCCAGCAGCAGAATCAGCCCCTGCCACAGCACGAGGAGGGAGAGGCTGGCGCCAAAGGCGGCGATGACCGGACGACCCCCCTTCACGCGGCCGCTCCATCCGTGGCGAGGCGATCGAACAGACGGCCCAGCGCGGCGCCGAATTCCGGCCGGGTCGGATCGCGCGGAACGGGGCCGTCCGGCACCGCGACCTCATGCAGGGTGGCGGGGCCGCCGATCAGCACCAGGATGCGATCGGCAAGGCGCAGGGCTTCCGCCGGATCATGGGTGACCAGCAGCACGGTCCGGCCGGACAGGGACAGGGCCGTCTCCCCCTGCAGGCGATGGCGCGTCACGGCGTCGAGGGCGGAGAAGGGCTCGTCCATCAGGATGACCGGCCGGTCCTCGTACAGTGTCCGGGCCAAGGCCGCGCGCTGGCGCATTCCACCGGAGAGGGCGTCGGGCCGCAGGTGCGTGGCTTCGCCAAGGCCAAGGCGGGTGAGGATGGCGCGGGCGCGGGCAAGGTCCGGCGTCTCGCCGCGCAGGCGGGCGCCAAGGACGGTGTTCTCGATCAGCCGGGCCCAGGGCAGCAGATGATCGCGCTGCGCCATCATGGCGATCCGGCCAGCCAGGGGGGCGCCGTCATCGGCCGAAACAGAGCCGGCGAGGCCCGCGGCCGGCAGGCCGGCGACCAGTTTCAGCAGGCTGGTCTTGCCGATGCCGCTCGGCCCCAGCAGGCAGGTGGTGCGGCCCCCTTCAAGGGTGAGGTCGAGGCCGGCGAAATGGCACAGGACACCGAAACGCAGCGACGCGCCGGATATCACGATGGCAGGCGACCTGCCGGCAGCGGCCGGCCCGTCGGATACAGTCATGGAACCACCCATCCCTACGCCGGTGTGAACCGGATCAGGTTCTAGGGGTCGTTCCGCGTGGAACCTCTCAGCCGGCGCTCCGGCTCCCCCGAGTGAAGAAGGCCGGACTATGCCCGCCGGGGGCGGGACGGGCAAGGCCTTATTGCCTGATCGCCTCCGGCATGGCCTTGACGCTGCGCGGGGCCATGGGCATCGTCGCGGCATGATCAGGCGCCTGTTTCTCTCGCTCTTCCTGCTGCTGTCGCTGATGCCGGCGGTGGCCGCCGCCACCGCGCCCCGGATCGACGATCTCGTGATCGCGACCGCCGACGGACGCCGCCTGTCTTTCCGGGTCGAAATGGCGCTGGACGACGAGACGCGGGCCAAGGGTCTGATGTTCCGCCAGTCTCTGGCGCCCGATGGCGGCATGCTGTTCCTGTGGAGCCGGCCGGTCGGCATCGTCATGTGGATGAAGAACACGCCGATCCCGCTCGACATGCTGTTCGTCGATCAGGCGGGCACGATCATCCGCATCGCGAAGCAGATGGTGCCCTATAGTCTCGACAATATTCCGGCGGGGGCGCCGTCCCTCGGCGTGCTCGAGGTCGCGGGCGGCACGGCCGATCGCCTCGGCATTCACGCCGGCGATCGCATGCTTCATCCTGCCTTTCATTGAACCTGCGGCTGGCCTCGTGTATGAGGGCGGCAACGGGGCGTAGCTCAGCCTGGTAGAGCGCTTGCTTTGGGAGCAAGAAGTCGCAAGTTCGAATCTTGTCGCCCCGACCATCGGTGCCTTGCGGGGCGCCGGGCCCCGGTCATGTCACCGGCGCCTTTTGGCCCTGGCGCCGTGACAGGGCGACCGCCAGCCAGAAACTGACCGCCAGCAGGCTGGCGCCAGCGATCATCGCGATCTGCACCGCCTCATAGGAGCCGGTCGCCGTCCACAGCATCGCCGCCGCCGCGGGGGCCAGCGCCCGGCTGACCAGTGAAGGCGCCGCCAGCAGGCCGTTGATCGCGCCATAGGAGTCGCGGGTGATCATTTCTGGCACGGCGAGGCCGCGCACGATGGTCATGATGCCATTGGCCGCGCCATAGATCGCGGCGACCAGCGCCGCCGTCGCGAAGACCGGCGGCAGCAGGGTCAGCAGGGCGAGCGCCAGCGGAAAGGCGACGACGACGAGCGAGCCGATGCGCCGGACCGAGGCCTCAGGCGCCAGCACCCAGATGGCGATCCGCCCGGCGACCTGCGCCGGACCGATCACCGCCATGGCGGCGACGATTGCCGACGGCTCGAACCCCTGTTCGCCCAGCAGCGGGTAAAGATGAAACGTGAAGGCCGAGAAGGTCGCGGCATAGGCGGTGAAGGCAATGGCGAGGCCCCAGAAGGCCGGCTTTCGCAGGGCCGCCGCCGCTGTCGCCCCGCCCGATGGCGCGTCGGTGCCGCCGGTTGTCCTGGGCGCGTCGCGCCGCCGGTCGATGACGCCGGCATAGAGGCTGGCGCACAGCAGGATATTGACAAGGCCCAGCACGACGAGCGTGTCGCGCCAGCCCATGCGGTCGAGCAGGACTTGCACCAGCGGGATGAAGACGGTGGAGGCAAAGCCGCCCCACAGGGTCAGCGCGGTGATGCCGCCCCGGGCATAGAGCGCGCCGGTGCGCCGCGCGACGACGGCGAAGGCCGGCTCGTAAAGCGTCATCGCCTGCAGCGTGCCAAGGCCGGCCACCACCAGATAGAAGACGAACGGACTGTCCACCCGCGACCACAGAAAGAACAGCACGCCGGCCAGGGCCGAGGCCAGGCTCATGACCAGCCGGCCCCAGCCCCGGTCGATGGCGACGCCGACCGGCCAGGCGGCGAGCCCGGCCAGCAGCAGGCCCAGCGTCGCCGCCCCGTAAAGCGCGGTCTTCGACCAGCCGAGATCCGCCTCCATGGCGGCGGCGATCTGCGGGAAGCTGTAGTAGAGGGTGCCCCAGGAACAGATCTGTCCGATGCCAAGGCCGGTGATGAACAGGCCGCGAGCGCTCGGTGGCCGGTGAAATGACGGATCGTTCATGCCGCGCTGCCGCAGCACGCCTTCGCCGGGGCGGCCTCGACCGGCGGGCAGCAGGGGGGCGCCGTCGGTGCCGGGGGAGCGGAGCAGACCCCGGTTTCCGGCAATACCAGTTGCACCCTGGCGGCCGCCTCGTGGTCGCCGGCGATCTCGGCCACGATCGAGCGCACCTGTTCGTAGCCGGTCGCCATCAGGAAGGTCGGCGCGCGGCCATAGGATTTGGCGCCCGCGATGTAGAATCCCGGCTCCGGCTGGCGGAGTTCGGCCGCGCCATGGGGGGGAACCGTGCCGCAGGAGTGAAGATTGGGATCGATCAGCGGCGCGAGAGCGGGCGGTGCCTCGACCGAAGGGTCGAGCGCGATCCGCAATTCGCGCAAGGGCTGAAGGTCGGGACGAAAGCCGGTCGCGACAATGGCCCGGTCGACCTGCAGGCTGATCGCGTCCGGACCATGGCGGCCATTGACGCGCAGTCCCGTGCCGGACAGGCACAACGACGTGGCGGCGAAGGGCGCCAGCAAGGTCAGCCGCCCGGCGGCGATGGCATTTCCGGCGGCCAGGCCAAGGGCGCCGCGCGCCGGCAACTGATCGTTCAGGCCGCCGCCCAGCAGCCGCTCGATGCCGCCACGCCGCAGCGCCCAGGTGACCTGTGTCGCGGGATCGCTTTCCCGCAGGCGGAGCAGGTCGAGGACGACGTTGATCGCGGAATGGCCGCTGCCGACCACCAGGACATGGCGGCCGGCATAGACCGCGCGCTCGCGGCCGCGAACATCGGGCAGGCCATGGGCGACGCGGGGCGATGCCGTGGCCTCGCCGGGAACCGGCAGGCCATCGATGCCCATCGGATTGGGCTGGTTCCAGGTGCCGCTGGCATCGATGACGGCCCGCGCCAGACTGCGCCGCGGGGTGCCGCCGGCATCGGTCCAGCACAGGACGAAGGGCGCATCGTCCCGGGCCGCGCTGGTTATCTTGTCGAGGCCGAGGCGCCCGATGGCGGTCACCCTGGCGCCGAGGCGGATCGCCGGGGCCAGGGTCGGCAGGGCCGCCAGCGGCGCGAGATAGCGATCGATGATCTCGTCGCCGGTCGGGATTTCGTCCGCTGGCGGCGCGACCCAACCGGTGGCTTCGAGCAGATCGCGCGCCGCTCCGTCGATATCGTAGCGCCAGGGCGAAAACACCCGGACATGGCCCCAGGCGCGGACGGAGGCCGCGACCGCCGCGCCGGCTTCGAACACGAGGGGCGTGAGCCCGCGGGTCACCAGCTGGGCGGCCGCGGCAAGGCCAACGGGGCCGGCGCCGATGATGGCGACCGGTAAATCGGACGGGTGGGTCATTTTCTGTCCTTCTGGAATTATCGAATTACTGGACGAAAAAATATGCCATCAGGCCTCACGCCCCCGGCGATGGGCCGCAGGCCTCATCGGCGCAGCACTCGTCGATCAGGAAGCTGACGAGGGCGCGCATGGCCGGGTATCGCGCGCGGCAGATCAGCACGGTCGACTGGCGTTCCTGGGTCACGAGTTCCGTGGCCAGCAAGCGCTTGAGGTGATGGGACAGGGTCGAGGCCGGCGTGCCCATCCTCTCCTGCAGGTGTCCGACGGGAAGTCCGGCATGGCCCGCGCGCACCAGATGGCGGTAGATGTCCAGCCGGGTCTCATTGCCCAGGGCCTCGAGCTGTCTCGCTGCTATTTCCGTGTTCATGGAAATATCATGCGACACGCCGAGACCCCACGCAACGCTATTTCGACAATTATCGAAATTAAACTCGCCTCTCGTACCAGCCCTTGCTGCGATTGACCATCCAGACCACGGTCAACATCACCGGCACCTCGATCAGGACCCCGACCACGGTGGCGAGGGCGGCGCCGGACTGGAAGCCGAACAGGCTGATCGCGGCGGCGACGGCCAGTTCGAAGAAGTTGGAGGCACCAATCAGGGCCGAGGGGCCGGCGACGCAATGCGCCTCGCCAGACAAGCGGTTCAGGACATAGGCAAGCCCCGCGTTGAAATAGACCTGGATCAGGATGGGCACGGCGATCAGCGCGATCACCAGGGGCTGAGCCAGGATCTGTTCGCCCTGGAAACCGAACAGAAGCACGAGGGTGGCGAGCAGCGCGACGAGCGACAGCGGCTGCACCCTGCCGAGGAACCGGCGGAGCGCCACCTCGCCCCCGGCCGCCAGCAGGAAGCGGCGCAAGGCCTGGGCCGCAATCACGGGCACGACGATATAGAGGCCGACCGACAGGGCGAGCGTGTCCCACGGCACGGTGATGGCGGACAGGCCCAGCAGGAAGGCGACGATCGGGGCGAACGCGACGATCATGATCGCATCGTTCAGGGCGACCTGGGACAGGGTGAAAACCGGCTCGCCCCTCGTCAGGTTGGACCAGACGAAAACCATGGCGGTGCAGGGCGCGGCCGCGAGAATGATCAGGCCGGCGATGTAACTGTCGATCTGGTCGGCGGGCAGGAGGTCGCGGAACAGATGGCCGATGAACAGCCAGCCGAGCAGCGCCATTGAAAACGGCTTCACCGCCCAGTTGACGAACAAGGTGACGCCGATGCCGCGCCAGTGCTTCGCCACCTGTCCGAGGGAGGCGAAGTCGATCTTCACCAGCATGGGCACGATCATCAGCCAGATCAGCGCGGCGACGGGCAGGTTCACGCTGGCGACCTCGGCCCCGCCGATCACCTGGAACACGCCGGGTATCAGATGGCCAAGGGCGATGCCGGCGATGATGCAGAGGCCGACCCAGAGGGTGAGGTAACGCTCGAACAGGGACATGGTATCAGCCTTGGGAGACGCGGTTGCCGGCGGCATCGAGCACGGCTTCGCCGTCCTCCTTGCGGAACTCGCCGGGCGGCGGCGGGGGCAGGAGATCGAGCACGAGCTCGGACGGGCGGCACAGTCGGGTGCCGAGGGGGGTTACCACGATCGGCCGGTTGAGCAGGAGGGGATGGGCTTCGACGGCATCGAGCAGGGCCTCGTCGGCGAGCGCCGGATTGTCGAGGCCCAGTTCGTCGAAGGGCGTGCCCTTGCGGCGCAGCAGGTCGCGAAGCGGCAGGCCGCAGCGGCTGGCGAGGGCGCGGATCATGGCGCGGGACGGCGGCGTCTTCAGATATTCGATGACATGAGGCTCGACACCGCAATGCCGGATCAGGGCCAGGGTGTTGCGCGAGGTGCCGCAGGCCGGGTTGTGATAGATGACGACGTCCAAGATTACAATACTCCCGGGATCACGCGATGCCGGCGGTGGCGCCTTCGCCGCGGCCGATCTCGCGCAGGCGGGCGCCCAGCGCCATCCGGTCGAGACTGGCGAGGGGCAGGGCGGTGAAGGCCGTGATGCGGTTGCGCAGGTAACGGAAGGCGGCGACGAAGGCGGCCTCGCGCTGCAGGTCGGTGCCGGTCGCGACCGTCGGGTCTTCGATCCCCCAATGCGCCGTCATCGGCTGGCCGGGCCAGACCGGGCAGGTTTCCCCGGCCGCGTTGTCGCAGACGGTGAAGACGAAATCCATGACGGGGGCACCCGGGGCGGCGAACTCGGACCAGTTCTTCGAGCGCATTCCCCCGGTCGGATAATCGTAGCTGGCCAGAACCTTGAGGGCGAGGGGGTGAACCTCCCCCCTGGGGGTGCTGCCGGCGGAATAGGCGCGGAAGCGGCCGCCACCGTCATGGGCGAGGATGCTTTCGGCCATGATCGAACGGGCGGAATTGCCGGTGCAGAGGAACAGCACGTTGAAGACGGGATCGGGCATGATGGTCTCGGTCGGTTGCGGGGGACAGGGATCGGGGACGCAAAGCCCGGGCTGGCCGGCGCAGCAATCCTCGAGAAGATAGGCGGCGAGGCTTCGTGTCGCGTCGACCCGAGCCCGGTAGATGATGGACCGGCTCTGCCGCTCGGCGACGACAAGACCCGCCCGGGCGAGAATGGCGAGGTGGCTCGACATCGTGTTGTGGGGCGCGGCCATGGCCCGCGCGATATCGCCGGCCGCCATGCCCGCCGGCTCATGCCGGACGAGAAGGCGCAGAACCGCGAGCCGGGTCGGCTGGGCGAGGGCGGCGAAGGCCGCGATGGCGATTTCAATATCCATATGTCGAGAATAATAGACATATAAACGGAAGTCGAGGGAAGATTCTGTCCTTCACGCTCGCCCGTCGTCCCGGTGTCAGGCCTTGATTCTGATCAGGCCGAGCTTCAGCAGGAAAACCACCGAGCGGATCACCAGGCCCGCCGCCCCGGAGGGAAAGCGGGCGGCGATCTGGCCGGTGGTCCGCGGCGCGGCGGCGACCGCCGTCAGGATCGCCTCCAGCCCCGCCTTCGGCAGGGAGACCGCGAGGGTATATTTCACGATGCCAAGGCCGAGATAGTCGCCGAGGCGGGCGATGGCCGAGGCGAGGTCGGCATCGGTCAGAACGAAGCGACTTTCGGCGTCGAGGGTGCGGCTGGCGTAGCCCTCGAAGGCATGGAACGGATCAAGACGCGCCGGCCAGGGCGAAAGATTGCGTCCGACCGGATGGGCGAGGCGGATCGCGTCCTGCTCGGCCCACAGGGCTTCATAGCGCGGGATGATGACTTGCCAGTCGTAGACGGCGCGCGCGCGGGCCTTGCCCGCGGCCCCCATCCGCCGGCGCAGGTCGGCCGAGGCGAACAGGGTGGAAAAGGCATGGGCGCAGGCGTCGATGTCGACCGCGACATGGGCGCCGGCATAGCCCGAATAGGCATCGTAATCGTCGATGCCGACGGCATGGCGGATGGCGAAGACTTCGCCGGTTCCGGGGGGCGGGATCAGGGTGGGGATAAGGAGGCCGTCGATCCCGTCGCGCACGCTTTCGCGATAACCGCTCCAGTCCGAAACCACCACGGGCAGGCCGGCGGCCATGGCCTCGATCGGGACGAGACCGAAGGATTCCTGAAAATTATCGGCGAGGGAGCAGAAGATGTCGGCGGCGGCCCAGGCCTGGTCCCGCGCCTCGGCCTGGCGGCCATCGAGATGGCGAAGGGTCACCCCGGGACAGACGAGGGCGGCGGCGCGGGCGAAGGCGCGGGCGGTGGCGTCGCTGGAAAACCAGCCGCATTCGACCAGCATCACGCGCTGGCCTGCCGCCAGTCCCTTCGATGCCATCTGCAGCGCCCGATACATGGCGAGGGGATGGGCCTTGGCATGGGCGGACAGGCGGCCGAGATAGAGGACGACGATCGTATCGTCATCGGCGCCAAGGCCGCGCCGCGCCGCCGCCCGCGCACCGGCGTCAAAGGCATGATCGTCGGTATGGATGCCGAGTGGTATCACGGGCAATTGCAGCAGGGGGGCGGGCCTTGTCCCGAGGCGGCGGGCCAGATGATCGGCCGCGGCGTCCAGCACGCGGCTGACATTGCCCTTCACCGCTTCGCTGGTGCAGATCAGGGCGTCCCACGGCTGGAGCGGGGCCGTCAGCAATTCGGCGATACTGTCCATGACCCTGGCGCTGGAGGTCGCATGGGTGATGCCGCACAGGCTCCATGACGCATCACCGAACATCGCGCGCCGCCAGGCTTCGACGGGCAGGGTCGGATCGGGCTTGTAGAGAACGCCGGCCTGTTTCAGGTCGCGGAGGTCGGCCCGGCCGGCGATGCGGACCGGCTCGGCGCGGCCGGCGGCGGCGACCGCCTGCCGGAAGCTGGCGCCATGGCTCTCGGTGTCGACATAGGCCCAATGGGTTTCGGCGCGACCGTGGCGGAAATAGGCCCGCAGGAACGATTCGCCCGCCGCATTGCGCCCCATCAGCCTGGGGCCGGCGGTGGAATAGTGATCGGGGTCGTAGAAGATCGCTGCCATGGAAACCTTGTACGATCCTTCGCCCCCGCCGGTCGAGGTGTCAGGGCCGGGTCTTGGGCATCATCCTGAAGATGCCGTCCTCGAGACAATCGCTGAACATGCGCGCGACCATCCCTTCGATATTGTTGTACATGGACCGGTAAATCGGGCTCTGCACCACGCCCGGCCGGATGATGTAGTCGCCCTTGCCGCGCTTGACGAGGATATCCATCTCGACGAGGCGCAGCATCTTGCGGCGCACGGTCTCGCGCGGCAGGCCGGTCGCCTGGGCGATCGACAGCGCATTGCAGCCCCGCTGGCGCTCCGTGCCGACGACGGTGTCGAGGCTGCGGAATTCATCCTTGAAATTGCTCTCGCGCAGCAACGCCTCGACCGTCGAAATCGCCACTGCCTGGGCGATGATGGCCATTTCCATGTCGCCATCGAAGGCTTCGGTCATCTGCCGCGCGGCGCGCAGAAAGAAGCGCAGGAAGTGGATGGTGAAGAGCCGGGAATTGTCCATATCTTCGGCTCTGACGACCTGGAGGGGCGACTGCACGGGATCTCCGGTATCCGGACAGGCATCCGGCGGTTGCTGGGCAACGGCGCGCGGAACGCCCGTCAAACCAGACCACCGCGCGCAAGGCACCACGCAGCCTACCACCAATCGGCGACCGCCCGGAGAGGGGAATCGCTTTCGCGGGGGCCCCTTGATCATTGGCCTTGAGCGCGGCAAAGCGCGGGCTGCCGTCATTGCGCGCGGGGATCCCGCGTGGTTAAAAAAATGCAACGACGGTAACCATCTGGAAGGTGTTTGCTCGGTAAATTCCGGTCAGAAACCAACCGGAGACCGCGGGAATGAGACCTGACAGCACGATCCTTGTCACCGGTGGGACGGGCTCGTTCGGCAATACATTCGTGCCCATGACGCTCGATCGCTACAATCCGAAGAAGATCATCATCTATTCGCGCGACGAGATGAAGCAGTGGGAGATGGCGAAACTCTATGCCGGTGACAGCCGCGTGCGTTTCTTCATCGGCGATGTGCGGGATCGGGAGCGGCTTTACCGCGCGCTCGATGGCGTCGACTATGTCGTTCATGCCGCCGCGACGAAAATTGTGCCGACGGCGGAATACAACCCCTTCGAGTGCGTGAAGACCAATGTGCATGGCGCGATGAATCTGATCGACGCCTGCATCGACAAGAAGGTCAAGCGCGTGGTCGCCCTGTCGACTGACAAGGCCAGCAGCCCGGTCAATCTCTATGGCGCCACCAAGCTGGTTTCGGACAAGCTCTTCGTCGCCGGCAATTCCTATTCGGGCGCGGCGGATACCCGCTTCGCCGTCGTCCGCTATGGCAATGTCATGGGCTCGCGCGGCTCGGTCATTCCCTTCTTCCTGTCGATCAGGGACAAGGGCGTGCTGCCGGTGACCGACTCGCGCATGACCCGCTTCATGATCACGCTGGAACAGGGCGTCGAACTGGTCTGGCACGCCTTCAACGACATGGAAGGTGGCGAGATCTATGTCCGCAAGATCCCCTCGATGAAGGTGACCGACGTCGCGAGGGCGGTCGCGCCCGAGGCCCGTCAGGATATCGTCGGCCTTCGCCCGGGCGAGAAACTGCACGAGCAGATGATCAGCGCGGAAGACAGCTATTACACCTATGAATACGACGAGTATTACAAGATCCTGCCCTCGATCCACACCTGGACCCAACGCATGGCCCGGGTGAACGGCGGCCGCAAGGTGGCCGAAGGTTTCGTCTATGCCAGCGACAATAACGAGGACTGGATGACGCCGGAACAACTGGGTGTCTGGATCGCCGAGAACAAGGCCAAGATCGGAAACTTCTGATGATCCCCTACGGCCGTCAGGACATCACCGAAGCGGATATCGATGCGGTCACGGCGGTCCTGCGCTCTGATTTCCTGACGCAGGGGCCGGTGGTGCCGCGCTTCGAGGCGGCGGTGGCGGCGCAGTGCCGGGTGCCCCATGCCCTCGCGGTCAACAGCGCGACCTCGGCCCTGCATCTGGCCTGTCTCGCCCTTGGCCTCGGGCCGGGGGATGTGCTGTGGACGAGCCCGATCACCTTCGTCGCCTCGGCCAATTGCGCGCTCTATTGCGGGGCATCGGTCGATTTCGTCGATATCGACCCCGCGACCTATAATCTCTGCCCCCGCGCCCTCGAAGCGAAACTGATCGCGGCGAAGGCGGCGGGGCGACTCCCGAAGGTCGTGGTGCCGGTCCATCTGGCCGGCCAGTCGCCCGACATGGCGGCGATCCGTGCCCTGGCTGATCGCTATGGCTTCCATGTGATCGAGGATGCCTCCCACGCCATCGGCGCCACCTATCTCGGCGCGCCGGTGGGCGATTGCCGTTACAGCGACATCACCATCTTCAGTTTCCACCCGGTGAAGATCATCACGACGGGGGAGGGCGGCATGGCCCTGACCCGCGATCCCGCCCTCGCCGCGCGGATGGAGCTGCTGCGCAGCCATGGCATCACCCGCGATCCCGCCCTGATGAGCCACGCGCCCGATGGCCCCTGGTACTACCAGCAGATCGCGCTCGGTTACAACTACCGCATGACCGAGATCCAGGCCGCCCTCGGCCTGTCGCAGATGGCGCGGCTCGGCGATTACGTCGCCCGCCGGCGCGCGCTGGCGCGGCGTTATGATGCGCGGCTCGAAGGCCTGCCGCTGCGCATACCCTTCCAGCATGATGACGGCTCATCCGCCTGGCATCTCTATATCGTCCGGCTCGATCCCGCTCTCGATCACCTTGCGGTATTCGAGGCGCTGCGGGCTGCCGGCATCGGCGTGAATCTGCATTACATTCCGGTGCACACCCAGCCCTGTTACGCCGCCATGGGTTTCGCCCCCGGCGACTTCCCGGAAGCCTTGCGTTACTACGCCGGGGCGATCAGCCTGCCGCTCTATCCGGGTCTTACCGACGCGATGCAGGACGAGGTGATCGCCGCCCTGCGCCGGGCGGTTACGCCATGAAACTGGCGGTCATTCCGGCCCGGGGCGGCAGCAAGCGCATTCCGCGCAAGAACATCAAACCCTTCGCCGGGCGGCCCATGATCGCCTGGACCATCGCCGCGCTGAAGGACAGCGGCTGTTTCGACCGCATCCTGGTCTCGACCGACGACGAGGAGATCGCCGCCGTCGCGCGCGGGGAGGGGGCCGAGGTGCCTTTTCTTCGCCCGGCCCATCTCGCGGACGATCACGCGGCGACGGCCCCGGTCATCGCCCATGCCATCGACGAGGTCGCGGCGGCGGGGACAGTGCCCGACTTCGTCTGCTGCGCCTATGCGACCGCGCCCTTCCTCGATCCCGCCGATATAAGGGCCGGCCTTGCGCTGCTGCGGGACAGCGGCGTGGACTATGCCTTTTCGGCGACAAGCTACGGTTTCCCGATCCAGCGCGCCCTGCGTCTGCGACCCGATGGCGGCGTCGAGATGTTCCAGCCGGAATATTTCGCCACCCGCAGCCAGGATCTGGAGCCCAGCTTTCACGACGCCGGGCAATTCTACTGGGGCCTGCCGCAAGCCTTCCGCGAGGGACGGCCCTTCTTCACGCCGCGCGCCCGCCCCGTGCTGCTGCCGCGCTGGCGGGTGCAGGATATCGACACGCCGGAAGACTGGGAGCGGGCCGAGCTGATGTTCGAAGCCCTGAAGCGGCGGACGGGAGCGGCATCATGACAGGCGATATCCCCATGATCACCATCGATGGCCGCCCCATCGGCGGCGATGCGCCGCCCTATGTCATCGCCGAAATGTCGGCCAATCACAACGGCCGCCTCGACACCGCCTTCGCCATCATCGACGCGGCCAAGGCGGCCGGTGCCGACGCGGTGAAGATGCAGACCTATCGGCCGGATACGATCACCCTCGACAGCGACGCCCCGGAATTCCGTATTCGCGGCGGGCTGTGGGACGGCCGCACCCTCTATGATCTCTATGCCGAGGCGCATACGCCCTGGGACTGGCACCGGCCGCTGTTCGATCATGCGCGGGCGCGCGGCATCACCATCTTTTCCTCGCCCTTCGATACGACGGCCATCGACCTCCTCGAAGACCTCGGCGCGCCCGCCTACAAGATCGCCTCCTTCGAGGCGGTCGACCTGCCGCTGATCCGCTATGCCGCCGCGACCGGCAAGCCCATGATCATCTCGACCGGCATGGCCGATGCCGAAGAGATCGGCGAAGCGATCGCCGCCGCCCGCGACGGCGGTTGCCGCGAGCTGGCGATCCTGCATTGCGTCAGCGGCTATCCGGCCCCGGCCTCGGACTATAATCTCCGCACCCTGACCGACATGATCGCCCGTTTCGGCTGCGTCACCGGCCTGTCGGACCATACGCTCGACAATACGACGGCCATCGCCGCCGTGGCGCTGGGCGCCGCCATCCTCGAGAAACACTTCACCCTCGACCGCACGGGCGGCGGCCCGGACGACAGTTTCTCGCTCGAACCCGCCGATCTCGCCGCCCTGTGCAGCGCCGCCCGCACCTGCTGGCAGGCGCTGGGCCGGGTCGACTATGGCCGGAAATCGAGCGAGGCCGGCAACATGCAGTTCCGCCGCTCGCTCTATTTCGTCAAGCCCCTGAAGGCGGGGGAGGTGATCCCGGCGGATGCAGTGCGCAGTGTCCGCCCCGGTTACGGCGCCGCGCCCAAGTTCCTCGACAGGGTGATCGGCCGGCGGGTAACGCGGGACGTCGCAGCGAATTCGCCTGTCCGACTTGATATCATCGAGTAGGCTATTCTCTGGACGATCGACGTTTGAACATCGTCGTCCCGGCGAAGGCCGGGACCTCGTGCAGAAAAAAGCGCCGAATTCTTCGCGAGATGCCGGCCTTCGCCGGCATGACGAGACCTGGCACGTCCTTGGTATCCGAGAGCTCAGCGTGCCGCGTCGTCGGCGGCCATCTCGCCCGACGACAATTCGATGATCTCGGCCGTGATTTCTTCCTGACGGATGCGTCGGCGGAGAGCGGAGAGTTCGGTCATCTGATCCTCGATCTGGCTGTGGGCACCGGCCATGGCTTCCATGCGGGCCTCGTTCTCGGCGGCGAAGGCGTGAAGCGCGGCGTTGCACAGCTGGGCGTGAATGTAATCGGCCGCGAGTTCCGACAAAAGGGCATGGGGCTCCAGATGGACGAGGGGCGGCTCGCGCAGGGCGGTCAGGGAGAAGGCGCCATAGTCGAAGGGCAGCAGGGCGCGATGCACGGTGTCGGTGCCGCCGCCGGGCCGCCAATGGGCGTAGACCGCGTCGAGACGGGTGATCTCGCCCGCCGCGATCGGCTCTTCCAGCATCGTCACGATGAGTTCGGCCAGTTTCGGGATGGCGGGGGTATGCCCCGGCATTTCGAGCGTCCAGCGGGGATCGAGCCCGCGTTCGCGCGCCAGCATGATGCCCCGCGTGCCGATCAGGAACAGATCGGTATCGGCCAGCCCCTGGGTCGCCCTGTCGAGCACCCTTTCATTGAAGGCACCGGCGAAACCCTGTTCGGCGCAGAACAGCACCATCGCCTTGCGGCCCCGGGCAACCCCGCCATCGTGGGGCACTTCGGGCAGCAGGGACAGGGCCCGTCCCAGCGCCCCGGCGATCATGCCGGCATGGGCGTCGATCGCCGCGACCTGATTGCGCGCCTGCTGGGCCCTTGCCGCGGCGATGCCGCGCATCGCGTTGACCACGGTTCCCAGCTGGCCGATGCCGGCGATCCGCCCCTCGATCTCGGCCAGCCTGCCGCTCATGGCGCCCTGGCCCGCAGGTGGCGGGTGAGGGTTTCGGTCAGGCGCTCGCGCTGGCCCGGCTCGAGCTGGCCGCTGGTCTGGACATGGCGGACGATATCCGGGACCTCGCGGTCGAGCAGGGCGCCGAGTTCGAGGCGAAAGCCGCCGATCGCTTCGACCGGCACCGGATCGAGCAGGCCGGCCTGCAGCGCGAGGACGAGCGCGACCTCCTCGACCAGCCGGGCCGGGGCGTGCTGGCCCTGGCCGAGGATGGCGCGGATGCGGGCGCCGTGGGTCAACTGATCGCGCACGCGCTGGTCCGGCATCCCGCCAAAGCGCGTGAACATCTCGAGTTCCAGGAACTGGGCGTAGTCGAGGCGCAGGGTATCGGCCGCGTCGCGGAGCGCGCGTGCCTGGGTCTTGCCGCCGACGCGGGAAACCGAGGCCCCGGCATCGACCGCCGGCTTCTGGCCCTCGTGGAACAGATGGCCGTCGAGCACGATCTGGCCATCGGTGATCGAGATGAGGTTGGTCGGGATATAGGCAGACAGATTGCCGGCATCGGTCTCGGCGACGGGCAGGGCGGTCAGCGAGCCGCCGCCCTTTTCCTTCGACAGTTTCGACGCCCGCTCGAGAAGTCGCGCATGGACATAGAAGACATCGCCCGGATAGGCCTCGCGCCCCGGCGACTGGCGGGTCAGCAGGGCGATCTCCCGGTGACTGGCGGCATGTTTGGTCAGGTCGTCGAAGACGATCAGCGCGTGCTGGCCCCGGTCACGGAAATATTCCGCCATGCTTGCGCCGGCGAAGGGCGCGATCCATTGCAGGCCGGGTGAACTGGCCGCTTCGGCGACGACAATGATGCAGCGCTCGAAGGCACCGTGTTGCTGGATGGCATCGATCGCACGGCGCACGCTGGTACTCTTCTGGCCGATGGCGACATAGACGCAGATGATGTCGCTGTCGCGCTGGCTGATGATCGTGTCGATGGCGATCGTGCTCTTGCCGGTTGCCCGGTCGCCGATGATCAGCTCGCGCTGGCCGCGGCCGAGCGCGAACAGCGTATCGATGACGAGGGTGCCGGTCTGCACCGGTTCGGTCACCAGATCGCGCTCGATGATCGAGGGGGCGGCGCGCTCGACCGGCATGGTCTCGCTCGCCGCCAGCGGGCCGAGGCCGTCGATCGGGCGGCCCAGCGGGTCGAGGATGCGGCCGAGCAGGGCGGGGCCGACCGGCACGCGGACGACATCGCCGGTGCCCCGCACCCGGTCGCCCGCCGCCACCGTGTCGACGGCATCGAGCAGCACGCAGCCGATGAGTCCCTCGTCCAGGACCTGGGCATAGCCGAACTGACCCTGGTCGAAGCGCAGCAGTTCGTCGAGCCGGGCGCCGGGCAGGCCGGAGACGAGGGCGATGCCGTCGGCGACATGTTCGACCCGGCCGATTTCTTCCGCGGCGGGGCCAAGCCGGGTATCCGCGACCCGCGCCCGCGCCGTTGCCAGCCAGGTGTCGGGGCCGGGGTCAGGTGGGGCGGTCATGGTTCAGTTCCGCTTCGATGCGGGCAAGATCGGCCCGCCAGTTGTTGCTGATGATGAAATGCGGGCCATGGGCTTCGAGCCCGGCGATCAAGGCGGGCTCCACCCTGAAACTGAAGCCGGGCGCGGCGCCGAGGGCGTCCGACAGTTTCACCCGGCAGGCTTCCTTCGCCGCGTCGTCGAGGGGCGAAGCGCTGACGATCTCGATCCCGGCCTCGGCCGTGCCGGCGCGAATGTCCGGCGGCAGGGCCGTGGCGGCATCCGCGAGCCCCGTCAGGAAGGACTGGAACAGCGGCCCCGGCGCAAGACGGCCGGTCAGGCGTCCGGCGATGCCAAGGGCAAGCTGCCCGGCCTGGGTCGCCCATGTCCCCCGCGCGGCGATGGCTTCCTTCTCGATCTGGTCG
>NZ_JBAQRT010000320.1:0-66872 GCF_049306435.1 Zavarzinia sp. | reverse complement strand
CCATGCTGTCGGGCGACCGCCGCGCGGCGGCCGAGGTCATCGCCCGGCGACTGAAGATCGGCGATGTCCGGGCCGAAGTCCTGCCCGGCGACAAGGCGGCGGCCATCGCCGATTACCGGGCGCGGGGCCGCGTCGTCGCCATGGTCGGCGACGGGCTGAACGATGCCCCGGCCCTGGCCGCGGCCGATCTCGGCATCGCCATGGCCGGCGGCGTCGATGTCGCGCTGGCGACCGCCGGCATCACCCTGATGCGGCCCGATCCCCGGCTGGTGCCTGCCGCCCTCGATCTCGCGGCGGCGGTTTCGGCCAAGATCCGCTCGAACCTGTTCTGGGCCTTCGCCTATAATGTCGTCGGCATTCCGCTGGCGGCGGCCGGCCTGCTGTCGCCGGTGGTCGCCGGCATCGCCATGGCGGCCAGCAGCGTCAGCGTGCTGGGTAATGCCCTGCTCCTGCGCCGCTGGCGCCCGGGACGGTGAGGAGAGCGCAGATGAACATCGGTGAAGCCGCCGCCGCCTCGGGCGTCTCGGCCAAGATGATCCGGCATTACGAAAGCATCGGCCTGCTGACCCCGGCGCCCCGCTCCGCCGCCGGCTACCGCCATTATGCCGGGCGGGACGTGGAGACCCTGCGCTTCATCCGCCGGTCGCGCGATCTCGGCTTCTCGCTCGACGCCATTTCGGGCCTGCTCGACCTCTGGCGCGACCGGGGCCGCGCCTCGGCCGAGGTGAAGCAGATGGCCCTCGCCCATGTCGAGGCGCTGGAGACCAAGATCGCCGAGCTTCAATCCATGGCCCGGACGCTGCATCATCTGGCCGACGCCTGCCACGGCGACGACCGGCCGGATTGCCCTATACTCGACGACCTCGCCCGCGGCGGACAGGACGAGGCTTGCGCCTGCCATATCGAATGAGATTCAATTTGCATTCCGGCGCGCGCCGGGAACAATGCCGCGCGAGGGAGAGTCGAGGATGGACGACCGGAACAGGAGCCTCGAAGGCGGGTGTCTGTGCGGCGCGGTGCGCTTCACGGCGCGGGGCCGATTCGGCGAGGTCAGCGTCTGCCACTGTTCCCAGTGCCGGCGCTGGCACGGGGCGCCCGGTCCCTATACCTCGGTGCGGCGCGACCGTCTGAGCTTCGCCAACCAGCGCGGCCTCGCCTGGTATCGCTCCAGCGAGCGGGCGCGGCGCGGCTTCTGCCGGGAATGCGGCGCTTCGCTGTTCTGGGAAGCCCCGGCGCAGAACCATACCGCGATCGCCCTCGGCGCCTTCGACGGGCCGACCGGCCTTGCCCAGGCGGTCCATATCTTCGTCGCCGACAAGGGCGATTCCTACCAGATCACCAACGGCCTGCCGCAATGGCCGGCCAGCCATCACGGCGGCTGATCGCAGCCGCAACCCGAGGATATTTCATGACCACGACCGAACCTTCGGATATCGCCCCCGGCCTCGCCCAGCCCGAGCTGGAAGCCGGCGTCCGCCTGCAGATGACGCCCGAGGGCCTCGCCATCGTCACCCTGGCCAAGCCCGAGAAGCATAATTGCTTCGACGAGGCGACGATCGAGCGCCTGTCGACCATTTTCGCCGATCTCGGCAATCAGGACAGCGTCCGCGCCGTGATGATCCGGGCCGAGGGCAAGAGCTTCTCGGCTGGCGGGGATCTGAACTGGATGCGGCGTCAGGCCGGCCAGATCTATGACGAGAATCTGGAAGACGCCCGCGGCCTCGCCGAGATGTTCGCCCGCCTCGACCGTCTGCCGATGCCGACCATCGCCCTCGTCGACGGCCCGGCCTATGGCGGCGGCGTCGGCCTCGTCGCCTGTTGCGACATCGCGCTGGCGACGCCGAACGCGGCCTTCGCCCTGTCGGAAGTGAAGATCGGCCTGATGCCGGCGACCATCGCGCCCTATGTCCTGCGCGCCATCGGTGCCCGCAACTGCCGGCGCTATTTCCAGACCGGCGAGCGTTTCGACGGTGCCGAAGCCCTGCGCATCGGCCTCGTCTCCGAACTCCTGCCCGATGCCCCGGCGCTGGAACACCGGGCCGACAAGCTGATCGAGACCATTTTCCTCAACGCCCCCGGCGCCGTCGCAAGGGCGAAGAGCCTGATCGCCGAGATCGAATTCCTGGAAATCGACGATGCGCTGGGCGAGATGACCGCCGTTTCCATCGCCAAGCGCCGCGCGACGGACGAGGCGAAGGAAGGCCTGTCCGCCTTCCTCGAGAAGCGCCGGCCCGCCTGGCAGGCGTAACAAGGGCAGGGGGCGCCGATAACGCGCCCCCGATCCCCGGTCAGACGGCGATGTTGTCGATCAGGCGGGTGGCGCCGACGAGGGCGGCGACCAGAAGCCGGGCCGGACGGTCCGCCCGCTCCAGCGGGGCGAGGGTCGCGGCATCGGCGAGATCGAGATATTGCACCTCGCGAAAGCCCGCCTTCAGCAGGCGGGCGCGGCCGGCTTCCAGGATCGGGCCGGCGTCGACGCCGGAGCGCAGCTGGCTGGCGACGAAATTCAGCGTCGCCGGCAGGCTGGCGGCGACCGCCCGGTCTTCTTCCGAGAGATAGGCATTGCGCGACGACATGGCGAGGCCGTCGGCCTCCCGAACCGTCGGGCCGGGGACGATCTCGGTATCGATGTCGAGATCGGCGACCAGGCGCTTCACGACGAGAAGCTGCTGGTAGTCCTTCTCGCCGAAGACGGCGACATGGGGCTGGACCTGGTTCAGCAGCTTGGCGACCACGGTGGCGACGCCCGAGAAATGGGTCGGGCGGAACACGCCCTCCAGCCGCTCGGTCACGACGCCGACCGAAACCGTGGTCGCGGCGCCGGCCGGATACATTTCCTCGACCGAAGGGGAATAGAGCACGTCGACGCCGAAGGCGGCCAGCCGCGCGGCATCCGAGGCTTCCTGGCGCGGATATTTGCTGAAATCCTCGGTCGGGCCGAACTGGGTCGGATTGACGAAGATCGAGACGATGACGCGATCGGCCCGCTCCTTCGCGCGCTCGACCAGCGACAGGTGACCGGCGTGGAGCGCGCCCATGGTCGGCACGAAGCCGATGCGCAGGCCGGCCTTGCGCCAGTCGGCGACGGTCTGGCGCAGGCTCGCGACGGAACGGGCGACGGGCAGCGGCAGGTCAGGGGGCTGGGACATTCGGCTGCGTTTCCTCGGTACGCGGGATCCGCTTTTGGCGGTTTTCGCCCCGCGAGTATGCCAGTCGCACCTTGAAGTCAATGTTTCCCTGCCCCATCAAGGGAGATACGGCAGGGCGCACTTCCGCCTCGCGGGTGGATTTCCCGCAAGCACCAGGGTTGAGACGAGACCATGCGGACAGATCTTCAGAAAGAACTCGGGCTTCCAACGCCCATCGTGCAGGCGCCCATGGCCGGCGGGGCGACGCCGCCCGGCTTCATCCTGGCCTGCATGAGGCTCGGCCTCCTCGGCTCCCTCGGCGCCGCCTATCTCTCGCCGGACGTCCTGAAGGCGCAGGTCGAGGAGATCGCCGCCGCCTCGGCCGCGCCGCTCAACGTCAATCTGTTCCTGCCCTGCGGCCGGCCACCGGCGCCCGGCGTGGTCGAGGGGATGCTGGATCATCTCGCGCCGCTGCATGTCGCGGCCGGCCTGCCGGCACCCGCGCTGCCCGATCCGGCGGAGCAGGATTTCGCCGCCCAACTCACCATGCTGCGCCGCCTGCGGCCGAGGGTGGCCAGTTTCGTCTTCGGCTGTCCCGATGCCGGCATGGTCGCCGCCCTGAAGGCCGACGGTATCCTGGTGATCGGCGCCGCCACCCGTCTCGACGAGGCACGCCTGGTCGCCGCCAGCGGCGTCGACGCCATCGTCGCGCAAGGGGGCGAGGCGGGGGCGCATCGCGCGACCTTCATCGGCGGTTTCGAGGAAGGGCTGGTGCCCCTCCGCGCCCTCCTGCCGCAGATGGTGGCGGCCCTCGACATTCCGGTGATCGCGGCGGGCGGCCTGATGACGGGCGAGGATATCCGCGCCGCCCTCGAGGCCGGCGCCGCCCTGGCGCAGGTCGGCACGGCGCTGCTGCGGGCCGACGAATGCGGCATCCCCCAGGCCCACAAGGATGCGCTGGGCGCGGGCGCGGCCAAGGGGGCGGAGACGATGCTGATCCGCCATTGGTCGGGCCGCGCGGCGAGGGGCCTCGCCAATGGCTTCACCCGTGGACTGGACGCCGCCGGCATCGCCATTCCGCCGTTTCCCCTGCAGAACGCGATGACGCAGGCCTTGCGCGGACACGGCCGGAAGACGGGCGACGCCGATCTCCTCGCCCTCTGGTGCGGCACAGGATATAGCGGTGCGAGGGCCGCGCCCCTGGCCGATATTGTGTCCCGGCTGGTCGCCGAGGCGGGTTTCCCGAGTCAGAATCATTGACGGAACCCTTCGGCCCCCCGACCATGACCGGGTAGCCGACTCGCGGCTGAATTTTCTGCAGGCGGTATTCCATGAGCGACGGCAGGCGCGCACATATCGTCGTCCTCGGTAACGAGAAGGGCGGCTCGGGCAAGTCTACCAGCGCGATGCATCTCGTCGTCGCCTTGCTGGAACAGGGCCGGCGGGTCGCCACCATCGATCTCGACGGCCGCCAGCGCACCCTGACCCGCTATCTCGAAAACCGCGCCAAGGCGGTGGCCGAGGGCGCGAACATGCTGATGCCCAGCTTCGCCGTCGTCGTCCGCAGCGAAATCCCCGATTTCCACGAAGCCCAGGCCGACGAGCGCAATCGCTTCCTCGGCGTGCTGGAGCCCTATGTCGACAATCACGATGTCGTCATCATCGATTGTCCCGGCTCCGACAGTTTCATGTCGCGCCTCGCCCATGGCTGCGCCGACACGCTGCTGACCCCGATGAACGACAGTTTCATCGATCTCGACCTGATCGCCCGGGTCGATCCCAACGATCATGCGATCCTCGGCCCCTCGCTCTATTCCGAGCTCGTGTGGGAAATGCGCAAGCGCCGCGCCCGCACCGGCGGCACCATCGACTGGCTGGTGATGCGCAACCGCGTCGGCCATCTCGATGCCCGCAACAAGCGCCGGGTCTCGGAAGTTCTGGCCCGTCTCGCCAAGCGCATCGGCTTCCGGGTCGTCGCCGGCCTGTCCGAGCGCGTAACCTACCGCGAATTGTTCCTGCAGGGCCTGACCATGCTCGATCTCGGCCGCACCGGCCAGACCCTGACCATGTCGGAAGTCGCCGCCCGGCAGGAGGTGCGAACCCTCGTCGCCTCCCTCGACCTGCCGCCGGTCTCCCGCGACGCTGCGCCGCTGGTCAGCGCGGCGGAATAGGCGCCTCCGGGGAACCCGGGCGTGATTGGCGCGTTGCTATAGGCGCCTGCATCGTGGCATGAAGTCGCGAGAGAATTTCACGCCCTGAAGGTCAGAGTCTCCCCGAAATGACGATCAAGATCCGCAAAGCCGTGTTCCCCGTCGGTGGCCTCGGAACCCGTTTCCTGCCGGCGACCAAGGCCATGCCCAAGGAAATGCTGCCGGTCGTCGACAAGCCGCTGATCCATTACGCGATGGAAGAGGCCAAGGCCGCCGGCTGCGACCATTTCATCTTCGTCACCAGCCGCGGCAAGACCGCCCTCGAGGATCATTTCGACCGCCATTTCGAGCTGGAAGAAACCCTGTCCCGCCGGGGCAAGACCGCCGAGCTCGAGGCGTTGCGCGCCTGGCAGCCCGGTCTTGGCCAGGTCTCCTATGTCCGTCAGCCCGAAGCCCTCGGCCTTGGCCATGCGGTGCTCTGCGCCAAGGAACTGGTGGGCGACGAGCCTTTCGCCGTCATCCTGCCGGACGATCTCGTCCTGGCCGGCCGGCCGTGCCTTGCCCAGATGGCCGATGCCTATGCCGGCGTTGGGGGCAACATGTTCGCGGTGATGGATGTCCCGCGCGAGCATACCCAGCGCTACGGCATTCTCTCGCCCGGCAAGGTCGATGGCCGCCTGACCGAGGTCAAGGGCCTCGTCGAGAAGCCGAAGCCCGAGGTCGCGCCCTCCACCCTCTCGGTGATCGGCCGCTATATCCTGTCGCCCAAGGTCTTCGCGCATCTCGAAAGCCAGGAACGCGGCGCCGGCGGCGAGATCCAGCTGACTGACAGCCTCGCCAAGATGATCGGCGAAGTGCCTTTCAACGGCTTCTCCTTCGAGGGCACCCGCTTCGACTGCGGCGACAAGGTCGGTTTCCTCGAAGCCAATATCGCTTTCGCGCTGGCCCGGCCGGACATCGGCCCCAAGCTCGCGCCCTTCATCGCGAAGACGGCGGCCGGTCTCTGACCGCCTGAGGAGTTGCCATGCGTGTAACCATGGTGGGCACCGGATACGTCGGTCTCGTTTCCGGTGCCTGTTTTTCCGAATTCGGCCACAGCGTCATCTGCGTCGACAAGGACGAGGCCAAGATCGAAGCCCTGCGCCGGGGCGAGATCCCGATCTTCGAGCCGGGTCTCGACAAGCTGGTGTCCGAGAATGTCGCCGCCGGCCGCCTGTCCTTCTCGACGGATCTCGCCGGGTCGGTCCAGGGCGCCGACGCGGTCTTCATCGCGGTCGGCACGCCCAGCCGGCGCGGCGACGGCCATGCCGATCTTTCCTATGTCTATGCCGCGGCCGAGGAAATCGCCGCCGCGCTGAAGAATTATGCCGTCATCATAACGAAGTCGACCGTGCCGGTCGGCACCGGCGCCGAGGTCGAGCGGCGCATCCGCGCGCTGCGGCCCGATCTTGCCTTCGATGTCGCCTCGAACCCCGAGTTCCTGCGCGAAGGCTCGGCGATCGAGGATTTCCGCCGGCCCGACCGGGTCGTCGTCGGTACCGAGAGCGAGAAGGCGCGGGCGATCATGCGCCAGCTCTATCGCCCGCTGTTCCTTCTCGAGACGCCCTTCGTCTTCACCTCGCGCGAGACGTCCGAGCTGATCAAATACGCGGCCAACGCCTATCTCGCGACCAAGATCACCTTCATCAACGAGATGGCGGACCTGTGCGAGAAACTGGGCGGCGATGTGCAGGATGTCGCCCGCGGCATCGGCCTCGACGGCCGCATCGGCAAGAAATTCCTTCATGCCGGGCCGGGCTTCGGCGGCTCCTGCTTCCCCAAGGACACGCTCGCCCTGGTGCGGACCGCGCGCGATGCCGGCTCGCCCAGCCGCATCGTCGAATCCGTCGTCGCGGTGAATGATGCCCGCAAGATCGCCATGGCCGACCGGGTGATCGCCGCCGCCGGGGGCGATGTCGCCGGCAAGACCGTGGGCGTGCTGGGCGTTACCTTCAAGCCGAATACCGACGACATGCGCGATGCGCCCTCGCTCGACATCCTGCCGCGCCTGATCGCGGCCGGCGCGACCATCCGGGCCTATGACCCGGAAGGCATGAAGGCGGCCGCCGCGCTGATCTCCGGCGTCACCTGGGTTTCCAGCGCCTATGAGACCATGGCGGGGGCGGATGTCCTCGTCCTGATCACGGAATGGAACGAGTTCCGCGCCCTCGACCTCGGCCGGATGAAGGCGGCGATGAAAGTGCCGGTCATCGTCGACCTGCGTAACGTCTATCGTCCCGACGAAATGGCCGAGGCCGGCTTTTCCTATCATTCGATCGGCCGCGCGCCGGTTCAGCCCCATTGATCCAGAGGAATTTCGACGTGAGCAACGCCTATCAGTTCCACAAGTCGATCCTGCGCGAATATGACATCCGCGGTATCGTCGGCGAGACCCTGCATGAGAGCGATGCGACGGCCCTCGGCCGCGCCTTCGCCACCGCCGTTTCCCGCGCGACGGGCAAGGCGGCGCCGCAGATCGTCGTCGGGCGCGATGGTCGCGTGTCCTCCCCCGGCATGGAAGCCGCGCTGGTCGAGGGCCTGAAGGCCGCGGGCGCCGAGGTGATCCGCATCGGCACCGGCCCGACGCCGATGCTCTATTTCGCCGCCACCACCATGGGCACCGACGGCGGTATCCAGGTCACCGGCAGCCATAACCCGCCGCATCACAATGGCTTCAAGATGATGCTGGGCAAGAAGTCCTTCTTCGGCGAAAGCATCCAGGAGATCGGCCGCATTTCGGCGGCCGGCGACCTGAACGAAGGCGCGGGCAGCGACCGCCACGAAGACATCAAGGACCGCTACATCGCCCGCCTGCTCGAGGAAGCGGTGCCGAACAACCTCGCGATCGGCTGGGATCCGGGCAATGGCGCCGCCGGCGCCGTGCTGGGCCGCATCGTCGCCGGCCTGTCGGGCCGCCACATCATCATCAACGAGGCGGTGGACGGCACCTTTCCGAACCATCACCCCGATCCGACCGAGCCCGAGAACCTCGAGCAGCTCCAGCATCTCGTCGCCGAGAACAAGCTCGACCTCGGCATCGCCTTCGACGGCGACGCCGACCGTATCGGCGCGATCGATGCCAAGGGCCGCATCATCTGGGGTGACCAGCTGCTGGCCATCCTCGCCGCCGATCTTCTGAAAGAGCTGCCGGGCTCGACCATCATCGCCGACGTGAAGGCGAGCCAGGTCCTGTTCGACGAAATCGCCCGCCTGGGCGGCAAGCCCCTGATGTGGAAGACCGGCCATTCGCTGATCAAGACCAAGATGGCCGAGACCGGCTCGCCCCTCGCTGGCGAAATGTCGGGCCATATCTTCTTCGCCGACCGTTTCTACGGCTTCGACGACGCGATCTATGCCGGCCTTCGCCTGATCACCGCCGTCGTCCATGCCGGCGTCTCGCTGGCGGACCTGCGCGACCGTCTGCCCGACACGGTGAACACGCCGGAGCTTCGCTTCGCCGTCGCCGAGGAAGAGAAATTCGGCATCGTCGAGAAGGTGAAGTCGGCCCTCGCCGCCGCCGGTGCCTCGGTCGACGCGACCGATGGTGTCCGCGTGAAGACCAATGACGGCTGGTGGCTGCTGCGCGCCTCCAACACCCAGGCGGTGCTGGTCGCCCGCGCCGAAGGCAGCGACGAAGCCGCCCTCGGCCGCCTGAAGGCCTCGCTCACGCAGGCGCTGGTCGCGGCGGGCGTTACCCCGCCGAAGATCTGAGGGGCAATCTCTCCCTCTCCGCCCTTCAGGGGGGGAGAGGGCCGGGGTGAGGTGGGTCGAGACGTCGCTCGGGCGTTTCAGGAAAGAGTTTCCCTCCTCACCCAACCCTCTCCTCCAGGGAGGAGAGGGCTTTGTTTCCTTGAGGATGGGGCGAGATTAAGCCGCGTCCGGTTTCGGCTCCGGCACCGGTTCGTCGTCATCGACGCCGAAACCATGCATCCGAAAGGCCCATTGCAGGGCGATGAGGCCGCCTTTCACGATGGGCAGCAGCACGAGCGACAGGATCAGGCACAGCGGCAGCCAGATCACCGCATGAAGCCATTCGGGCGGCGCCCAGGTCTGTTCGACGACGAGCAGGGCCGGCACGACGATATGGGCGACGATGGTGATGGTGAAATAGGGCGGGGCATCATCCGCCTTGTGCAGGTCCAGCACTTCGCCGCACACCGGGCAGGCGTGGTTCACCTTCAGATAGGCGTTGAACATGCGTCCCTGACCGCAGTGCGGGCAGCGCATCCTGGCGCCGTTCAGCAGCGCCGGTTTCCAGTCCCGGGGCGCCGGCTCGGCCGGGTGGGGCGCGGTGCCGGTCTTCACGTCGATGGGCATGGGTGTTCTCCGATCTCGACGTGTACTTAAGTGCGCTTTCTGGACTTCTTCAAGGGTGCGCGACCCCGTGACGCGCCCGTGCCCGCGCCCCGGCGGAAGCGGGGGCCGGGACGGGGGGCATCCTCGGCGCCGTCTTCGCCGTCGCCGGGCCGGGCGATGGAAAACACCAGGCCGCCGGTGATCGGCGTCGCCTCGCGCAGGGTCACCTTCACCTGATCGCCGAGGGTGAAGCGATTGGCCGGGTTGCGCCCGATCAGGGCATGGGCCGCTTCGTCGTGGCGGAAGAAATCATTGCCGAGGGAGGAAATGGGCACGAGACCGTTGGCCCCGGTCTCGTCCAGGGTGACGAAGAGGCCGAAACGGGTGACGCCCGAGACCCGCGCGGTGAAGACCGCGCCCACCCGGTCGGCCATATAGGCCGCCAGATAGCGGTCGGTCGATTCCCGCTCCGCCGCCATGGCCCGGCGCTCGGTGGTCGAGATATGTTCGGCGGTTTCCTCGAACAGGGGCACCTCGTCGTCCGACAGGCCGCCGTCGCCGAGCTTGCAGCCCCGGATCAGCGCGCGGTGCACGAGAATGTCGGCATAGCGCCGGATGGGCGAGGTGAAATGGGCGTAGCGCCGCAGGGCAAGGCCGAAATGGCCGATGTTCTCGGGCGTATAGACCGCCTGGGCCTGGCTGCGCAGGACGATTTCGGCGACCGCGCGGGCGTGCGGCCCCTCGCTTGTGCGGGCGAGAATGCCGTTGAACTGCCGGGGTTTCAGCACCTGGCCCTTGGCCAGCTTGATGTCGATGGTGCGCAGGAATTCGCGTAAAGCGTCCAGCTTGGTCGCGGTCGGCTGGTCGTGCACCCGGTACATGCAGGGCTGGCGCCGCGTCTCCAGTTCCTCCGCCGCCGCGACATTGGCGAGGATCATGAATTCCTCGATCACGCGGTGGGCATCGAGGCGGGCGCGCGGCTCGATCGAGAGGACATGGCCGCTGGCGCCGAGGCGGATCACCCGCTCGGGCGCGTCGATCTCCAGAGGCTCCCGCTTCTCGCGGGCGATCATCACGGCCTTCCAGGCGGCCCACAGGGGCTTCAGGACGGGCTCCAGCAAGGGGCCGGTCATCTCGTCCGTCTTGCCGTCGATCGCGTCTTGCGCCTGGGCGTAATGGACCCCGGCGGCGATGCGGATGAGGGCGCGGGTGAAGCGGTGTCGGATCTTGTTGCCCTCGGAATCGAGCCAGAGGTGCAGGGCGAGCGCCGCCCGGTCCTCCCCCTCGATCAGGGAGCAGAGGTCGGTCGACAATTCCTCCGGCAGCATGGGCACCACGCGGTCGGGGAAATAGGCGGAATTGCCGCGCTCCTTCGCCGCCCGGTCGAGGGCGGAGTTGGGCCGGACGTAATGGGCGACATCGGCGATGGCGACCACCACATGATGCCCGCCCGGGTTCTTCGGATCACCGTCCGGCTCGGCGTAGACGGCATCGTCGTGATCGCGGGCATCGACGGGGTCGATGGTGATGAGGGGCAGGGGACGCAGGTCCTCGCGCTTGCCGAGAGTGACGGGCGCGGCCTTCCTGGCTTCCTTGATCGCCTCGGGCGGAAAGGCGACGGGGATGCCGTGGCTGTGGATCGCGATGAGGCTGATCGACTTCGCCTCGCCCATGTCGCCAAGGCGCTCGCGCACGCGGACCTTGGGCAGGCCCATGGGGCGGCCGGGCATGGTTTCGGCCGAGACCAGTTCGCCGTCGAGGGCGCCCTTCAGGTCGGCGCTGTCGATGCGGTAATCGGTCTTGGAACGGCGGTCGACGGAGACGAGCCGCGCCTCGCCGGATTTTTCCATGCGGATGACGCCCATCACCCGCTCCGCCTCGCGGGAGAGGGCGCGCATGATGGTGGCGCGATAGCGCGGGTGGCCCAGATGGTTCTCGCCCCGCTCGATCCGGGCCAGCACGCGGTCGCCGACCGTGGGGGCCGGGCCGGGGTGCTTGCCGGGCAGGACGTCGATTTCCGGCACATCGAGCCCTTCGGGCCATTGCACCGGGCGGGCCAGCAATTCGCCGTCCTCCGGCGCCTCGATCACCTCGATGACGGCGATCGAGGGCAGGGCACCCGCGGCGACGAGGCCGCGGCGGCGCTCCCGCCCGACAATGCCCTGATCGGCCATTTCCGCCAGCAGGCGTTTCAGCTCGATCCGCGCATCGCCAGTGATGCCGAAGGCGCGGGCGATTTCCCGCTTGCCGACCTTGCCGGGATGATCGGCCAGGAACTTGGCGATCTCTTCCTTGGTCGGAAGCGGGGTGCCGGCCCGGGGCGGACGCTTCGCCACGCCGATCAGCCCGCCTTCTTCTTGGCGGCGGCCGGTTTCTTGGCGGCGGTTTTCTTCGCCGCCGGCTTCTTGGCCGGGGCCTTTTTCACCGGGGCGTCCTCGCCCTCGGTGGCGGCGGCTTTCCTGGGCGCGGCCTTTTTCGGGGCGGCCTTCTTCTTGCCGCCACCCTTGGCCGCCTTGGCCGCGAGCAGGGCCAGGGCTTCCTCGAGCGTCACCGACTGCGGATCATTGCCCTTGGGCAGGGTCGCGTAGATGCCATTCCACGAAACGTAAGGGCCGAAGCGGCCGTCCATGATGGTGATGGGCTTGCCGTCCTCGGGGTGTTCGCCGAACGCCTTCAGGGGCTCCGCCGCCGCGCGCTTGCCGCGCTTGGGCGGCTCCGCCAGCAGGGCGACGGCGCGATTGAGGCCGATCGAGAAGACTTCCTCCGAGGTCGGCAGGTTCACATAGCGCCCGTCGCACAGGATATAGGGGCCATAGCGGCCGATCCCGGCCTGGATCACCTTGCCGGTCTCGGGATGCGGGCCGACGTCGCGCGGCAGGGACAGGAGCGCGATCGCCTTGCCGAGGTCGATGGCGTCGGGCGTCACATCCTTGGGCAGGCTGGCGCGCTTCGGCTTCTCGCCGTCGCCCTGCTGGACGTAAGGCCCGAAGCGGCCGGAGCGGAGCGAGATCTTCTCGCCGCTCGCGGGATCGTCGCCCAGGACCTTGATGCCATCCTCGCCGATCGCGGTCTTCTGCGCATCGTCGCCCGCCATGCCGAACTGCCGGGTGAAGCGGCATTCGGGATAATTGGTGCAGCCGATGAAGGCGCCGAACTTGCCGAGCTTCAGCGACAGGCGGCCGGTGCCGCAGGACGGGCAGACGCGCGGATCCTTGCCATCCTCGCCCTCGGGGAACAGATGCGGGCCGAGGAGCTGGTCCAGCGCCTCGATCACATCGGAAATCTTCAGGTCCTTGGTGCCGTCGATCGCCGTGATGAAGTCGGTCCAGAAGGCGCGCAGCACTTCCTTCCAGCCGAGCTTGCCGGCCGAGACATCGTCGAGCTGTTCCTCGAGATTGGCGGTGAAGCCATATTCGACGTACTTGGAGAAGAAGCTCTCGAGGAAGGCGGTGACGAGGCGGCCCTTGTCCTCGGGGATGAAGCGGTTCTTGTCCATCGTGACATAGGCGCGGTCGCGCAGCGTCGTCAGGATCGAGGCATAGGTCGACGGCCGGCCGATGCCCAATTCCTCCAGCTTCTTGACGAGGCTGGCTTCGGAATAGCGCGGCGGCGGTTCGGTGAAATGCTGGGCGATGGTGACGGGACCACGGCGCAGCCCCTCGTCCTTGATCAGGCGGGGCAGGCGGCCGCCCTCTTCATCGTCCTTGGCCCGGTCGTCCTCGCCTTCCTGATAGAGGGTGAGGAAACCGTCGAACAGCACCACGGAGCCCGTGGCCCGCAGCACGACATTCCTGTCGCGCGAGGTGACGTCGACCGTGGTCCGCTCCACCCGGGCGCTCGCCATCTGGGAGGCGAGGGCGCGTTTCCAGATCAGTTCGTATAGCCGCTGCTGGTCGGGATCGAGCCGGCGCAGCTTGTCGGGCAGACGGGCGAAATCGGTCGGCCGGATCGCCTCATGGGCTTCCTGCGCGTTCTTCGCCTTGGTCTTGTACATGCGGGGCGCGTCCGGCACATAGGCCTTGCCGTAGCGGTCGTCGATCAGGCCACGGGCGGCATGGATCGCCTCGTTGGCCATGGAGACGCCGTCGGTACGCATGTAGGTGATGAGGCCGACGGTCTCGCCGTCGACGTCGATACCCTCATAGAGCCGCTGGGCCAGCTGCATCGTGCGCTGGGCGGAAAAGCCGAGTTTCCGCGCCGCTTCCTGCTGCAGGGTCGAGGTGGTGAAGGGCGGCGCCGGATTGCGGAAGCCGGGCTTCGACTCGACGGCATCGACGTGGAAGTCCCGGCGCTCGATCGCGGCCTTGGCCTCTTCCGCCTTCTCGGCATTGTTGATGTCGAACTTGTCGAGTTTCTTGCCGTCGAGATGGGTCAGGCGGGCGTCGAAGCCGCTGCCGTCGCCGGCCGCGAAATGCCCGAGCACCGACCAGTATTCCTGGGTCTTGAACCGCTCGATCTCCAGTTCGCGGTCGCAGATCAGGCGCAGCGCGACCGATTGCACCCGGCCGGCCGAACGGGCGCCCGGCAGCTTTCGCCACAGCACCGGCGACAGCGTGAAGCCGACCAGATAATCGAGCGCGCGGCGGGCGAGATAGGCGTCGATCAGTTCCTGGTCGAGGATGCGCGGCGCCTTGATCGCCGCGGTCACCGCCGATTTGGTGATCTCGTTGAAGGTGATGCGGCCGACCTCGACCCCCTTCAGCGCCCTCTTCTCGTTCAGGATCTGCAGCACATGCCAGGAAATCGCCTCGCCCTCGCGATCCGGGTCGGTGGCGAGATAGAGCCGATGGGCGCCCTTCAGCGCCTTGGCGATGTCGGCGATCCGTTTCTTGGCGTCAGCGTCGATTTCCCAATCCATGGCGAAATCTTCGTTGGGGCGGACGGAGCCGTCCTTGGCGGGGAGATCGCGGACATGACCAAAGCTCGCGAGCACGGTGTAATCGTGCCCGAGATACTTGTTGATGGTCTTGGCCTTCGCCGGCGACTCGACGATGACGACGTTCATTGGGTCTCGGTTCTACAGCGCAGAAGCAAAAAACGGTCAGATCAGCGAGACCCGCCCGCCGGCATGGCGCATCAGGCGGCCAGCCAGTTCCAGTTCGAGCAAAATGGTGAAAACTACAGGGAGTGTCAATTCGGCTTGCCTGAGCAACTCGTCGACGGCAATCGGAACAGGTGAAAGAAGCTGGACGATCCGGGCCCGGTTGCGCTCGATCTCCCTCTCGTCCGGGGGGCTTGCCGGGCCGGCGGCATAACCGTCGCGCGCAGGCTCGGCCAATGGAACCTCGACCATCGGGCTGAGAATATCAACCACTTCGGCACCCGACTCGACAAGACGGGCGCCCTGGCGGATCAGGTCGTTGGCGCCCCGGGCCCGGGGATCGAGCGGACTGCCGGGCACCGCCATCACTTCGCGGCCCTGTTCGAGGGCGAAGCGCGCGGTGATCAGGCTACCCGACTTCAGCGCCGCCTCGACCACGACGACGCCAAGGGCAAGGCCCGAGATCAGGCGGTTGCGGCGGGGGAAATGGCGGGCCTGGGGCTGGGTTGCGACCGGCATTTCGGCGACGACGAGGCCGGCCTCGGCGACGCGGGCCTGCAGGTCGGCATGTTCCGGCGGATAGACGACATCGATGCCGCCGGCGACGACGGCGATGGTCCCCGTGTCGAGCGCGGCGATATGGGCGACGCCGTCGATGCCCCGGGCCAGGCCCGAAACCACGACCATCCCGCTGCGGCCGATATCCCCCGCCATCTCGCGGGCGAGGCGTTGGCCGGCCGCCGAGGCATTGCGGGCGCCGACCATGGCCGCCGCCGGCTGGCGCGCAAGGCCGATATGGCCCTTCACGGTGATCAGTGGCGGCGCCGCCTCGATCGCGGCGAGAAGGCGGGGATAGTCGGCGTCGCCCTTGGCCAGGAAACGGGCGCCGGCCTTCTCGGTCGCCGCGATCTCGCGCTCGGCCTCGGCTTTGCTGGGCACGCGCAGCGCCTTGCCGCCGCCCCTGCGGGCGAGACCAGGCAGGGCATCGAGCGCCGCCGCCGCCGTGCCGTAGAGCGACAGCAGATGATCGAAGGCGACCGGCCCCACCGTCTCCGTGCGGATCAGGCGCAACCGGTCGACGAGGTCACCACGAGAAATTGTCCTGTTGCTCACATGCGCTCCGCTCTTGGGCGGATGCATTGTGGACGGGCTTTTCGTTCGCCTCAAGCCTGTGTGGTGGGGTTGGCGGCTTCCGTGCCGTGGTGATTGGCGATCACCGAGACGATCACCAGCTGCAGGAAGTGATAGATCATGATCGGTACAATGATCAGGCCCAGGGCCGGATTGGCGCCGAAGATGATGCCGGCCAGCGGCACGCCGGTCGCCAGCGATTTCTTCGAGCCGCAGAACAGGGCGGCGATCCGGTCCTCGCGGTTGAAATGCATCAGCTTGCAGGGGATCGTCAACAGGCCGTAGACGACGAAGAACAGGACGACCGAGGCGACGGCGATCTCGACCAGCATCGCCGGGTCGTGCTGTTGCCACAGGCCGCTTTCGACGGAATCGCAGAAGGAATTATAGACGATCGCCAGGATCACGGTCCGATCCATCAGCTTGATCAGCCCGGCATGGCGCGTCGCCCAGCCGACCAGCGGCCGGTGCAGGATCTGGCCGATCACGGTCGGCAGCAGGACGAGCAGCACGATCTTCAGGATGACGGTGCCGAGCGGCAGGGCGGGCGCCCCGCTCTGGCTCAGATACCAAGCCATCAGGGCCGGGGTGGCGAAGACGCCGATCAGGCTCGACAGGCTGGCGTTGAACAGGGCGCCCGGGACATTGCCCTTCGCCATCGAGGTCATGGCGACCGACGAGGACACGGTGGAGGGCAGGGCGGCGACATAGAAGAAGCCGGCCCAGATCTCCGGCGGGAACAACGGTGTCACCGCCTTCTCGGCGCCGAGGGTGATCAGCGGGAACAGCACGAAGGTCCCGACGACGACGACGAGATGCAGCCGCCACTGCATGAGGCCGGCCCGCATCTTCTCGGGCGCGAGGGTCAGGCCATAGAGAAAGAAGACCACGGCGATGCCGTAGGACGAGACCCATTCCATATGGAGAAAGCCGCCGGTCCGGCCCGGCTCCGGCAGGAGCACCGCCAGCACGACCATGCCGAACAGCGACAGCAGGAAGGGATCGGTCAGGACTTTTTTCATCGGCGCGAACAGTCAAAAAACAGGCAGGAAGGCGCGACCTTGCCCGTCCTGCCCGCGACCTGTCCATCGCCTTGTCTGCAGGTCAGCTCTTCAGGCGCATGGCGTGCCAGCCTATGTGGCTGGCCATGAAGGTCGAGATGAAGTGGTAGGAATGGTCATAGCCTTCCTGCAGGCGAAGGGTGAGGT
This sequence comes from Zavarzinia sp., assembly GCF_049306435.1. Taxonomy (NCBI): domain Bacteria; kingdom Pseudomonadati; phylum Pseudomonadota; class Alphaproteobacteria; order Rhodospirillales; family Zavarziniaceae; genus Zavarzinia; species Zavarzinia sp. The sequence goes on along the minus strand of NZ_JBAQRT010000320.1, from coordinate 49,879 downwards.
CGATCCCGGCCCGGTCGCAGGCGGCCTTCAGCAATTCGGGCTTCAGCTGGCCTTCGAGGAAATTATCCGCCGTGCCCTGATCGACCAGGATCTCGGCCAGACGGGCGCCATCCTCGATCAGGGCGACGGCATCATGGCGGCGCCATTTCGCCGGATCGGCGCCGAGATAGGCGGGAAACGCCTTCCGGCCCCAGGGCACCCGCGCCGGCGCGACGATCGGCGCGAAGGCCGAGACCGAGCGGAAACGGCCGGGGTGGCGCAGCGCGACGGTGAGCGCGCCGTGCCCGCCCATGGAATGGCCGGTGATGCCCTGGCGGTTCATGTCGAGCGGGAAATGCGCGGCGACCAGGGCCGGCAATTCCTCCGTCACATAGGTCCACATGTTGAAATGCGGCGCCCAGGGCGCCTGCGTCGCGTCGACATAGAAGCCCGCGCCCTGGCCGAGGTCATAGGCGTCGTCATTGGCGACACCCTCGCCGCGCGGGCTGGTGTCCGGGCAGAGGATGGCGATGCCATGTTCCGCCGCCGCCTTCCGATACTCGCCCTTGTCCATGACATTGGCATGGCTGCAGGTCAGGCCCGAGAGATAGGTGACGAGGGGCACCTTGCCAGCCCGGGCCTGCGGCGGCAGGTAAAGCGCGAAGGTCATGCTGCCGCCGGTCGCCGTGGAGGCGTGGCGATAGACACCCTGAAGGCCTTCGTGGGCCTTGTGCAGTTCGACGGTTTCGAAGGTCATGCCGGGGTTCCGATGCTCTCCTCAAGCGTCATCCCGGCGAAGGCCGGGATCCCGAGGGAGGTGATATTGTGCCTTATCCATCGCGTGGTCCCGGCTTTCGCCGGGACCACGATCCGGCTCAGAACGTGATGACGGCGCGGATGGACTTGCCGTGATGCATGAGGTCGAAAGCCTCGTTGATCTGCTCGAGAGGCAGGACATGGGTGATCATCGGGTCGATCTCGATCTTGCCGTCCATGTACCAGTCGACGATCTTCGGCACGTCGGTCCGGCCGCGCGCCCCGCCGAAGGCCGTGCCGCGCCACGACCGGCCGGTCACCAGCTGAAAGGGACGGGTCGAGATTTCCTGACCCGCCGCGGCGACGCCGATGATGATGCTCTCGCCCCAGCCCTTGTGCGCGCACTCGAGCGCCTGGCGCATCACCGTCGTGTTGCCCGTGCAGTCGAAGGAATAGTCGGCGCCGCCCCGGGTCAGTTCCACCAGATGGGCGACGATATCGCCCGAGACTTTCTTCGGGTTGACGAAATGGGTCATGCCGAAGCGCCGGCCCCATTCTTCCTTGTCGTCATTGAGATCGACGCCGACGATCATGTTGGCGCCGACCATGCGCAGGCCCTGGATGACGTTGAGGCCGATGCCGCCGAGGCCGAAAACGACGGCATTGCAGCCGACGCCGGCCTTCGCCGTGTTGATCACGGCGCCGACCCCGGTGGTCACGCCGCAACCGATGTAACAGACCTTGTCGAAGGGCGCGTCGGTGCGGATCTTGGCGAGGGCGATCTCGGGCACCACGGTGTAATTGGCGAAGGTCGAGGTGCCCATGTAATGGTGCAGCGGCTGGCCCTTGTAGGAGAAGCGGCTGGTGCCGTCGGGCATCTGGCCGCGGCCTTGGGTGATGCGGATCTTCTGGCAGAGATTGGTCTTCCGCGAGAGACAATATTCGCATTCGCGGCATTCCGGGGTGTAGAGCGGAATGACGTGATCGCCGGGCTTCAGCGTGGTGACGCCGGGGCCGCATTCGACCACGACGCCCGCGCCCTCATGGCCGAGGATGGCCGGGAACAGGCCTTCCGGATCGGCGCCCGAGAGGGTGAAGGCATCGGTATGGCAGACGCCCGTCGCCTTGATCTCGACCAGAACCTCGCCCGCCTTCGGGCCTTCCAGCTGCACATTGACGATCTCTAGCGGTTTGCCGGCCTCGAAGGCGACGGCGGCGCGGACGTCCATCACGGATTCTCCCTGTTCATGGCGGCGCGCAGTGTTCCAGAGCGGCGCTGGACAGGCAACCGCGCCGTCCGGCGCATGGGCCCCTGCGCCGGACGGGACGGTCGAGGTCCCGGGGATTGCCCGTTCCGCTGGCGTTCTTTCCACAAACTCCCTATATGTGTCGTCCCTATCGAAGTAGAGACCCGGAACAGAATGATGGGTAAGCCCTGGAGCCTAGACAGCTGGCGCAACCTGCCGATCAAGCAGGTGCCCGAGTATCCCGATGCCGCGCAGATCGCGGCGGTCGAGGAGAAGCTCCGGTCCTATCCGCCGCTGGTGTTCGCGGGCGAGGCGCGGAACCTGAAGAAATCGCTGGGCGAAGTGGCCGAGGGGCGGGCTTTCCTGCTCCAGGGCGGCGACTGCGCCGAGAGTTTCGCCGAGTTCCACCCGAACAATATCCGCGACATGTTCCGCGTCATCCTGCAGATGGCCGTGGTGCTGACCTTCGCGGCCTCCTGCCCGGTGGTGAAGGTCGGCCGTATCGCCGGCCAGTTCGCCAAGCCGCGTTCGGCCCCGAACGAGGAAATCGGCGGCGTCACGCTGCCGTCCTATCGCGGTGACAATGTCAACGGTCCGGAATTCACGGCCGAGGCGCGGGTCCCCGACCCGAACCGCCTGCTGCAGGCCTATGGCCAGTCGGCGGCGACGCTGAACCTGATCCGCGCCTTCGCCCAGGGCGGCTATGCCGATCTTGCCCAGGTGAACCGCTGGAACATGGGCTTCGTCTCCGGTCCCGCCATGGAACGGTATCGCGACATCGCCCAGCGCATCGAGGAATCGCTGAACTTCATGCGTGCCTGCGGCGTGACCGGCGAGACGACCCCCGCGCTGCGCCAGACCGATTTCTACACCAGCCACGAAGCGCTGCTGCTCGGCTACGAGCAGGCGATGACCCGCGAGGATTCGACCCAGGGCGGCTGGTACGACACCTCGGCCCATATGCTGTGGATCGGCGAGCGCACCCGCAATCTCGATGGCGCTCATGTCGAGTTCATGCGCGGCATCAAGAACCCGATCGGCTGCAAGGTCGGCCCGACCATGGAGCCGGACGAGCTGATCCGCCTGATCGATGCCCTCAACCCGAACAACGAGGCCGGCCGCCTGACCCTGATCACCCGCATGGGCCATGATCAGGTCGAGCGCAAGCTGCCGGCCCTCGCCCGCGCGGTGAAGCGGGAAGGGCGCAAGGTCGTCTGGTCCTGTGATCCGATGCATGGCAACACGATCAAGTCGGCGTCCGGCCTGAAGACAAGGCCGTTCGACCGCATCCTGACCGAGACGCGCGGCTTCTTCGCCGTCCATCAGTCGGAAGGCACCTATGCCGGCGGCATCCATCTCGAGATGACCGGGCAGAATGTCACCGAATGCATCGGCGGCGCGGTCGACATCGTCGACGAGCAGCTGGGCGATCGCTACATCACCCATTGCGACCCGCGCCTCAATGCCTCGCAGGCGCTGGAACTCGCCTTCCTGCTGGCCGAAGGGATCAAGCAGGAAAGGGTGGGCGCCATGCTGGCCGCTGCCTCGTGACGGTGCTGTAATAGGCCCTCGGAGCCTTGAGTCTGAGGGATCAAATGACTGAACATGCCAGCGACCCGGGGGTGATCCTCGTCGATCATCCCCTGGTCCAGCACAAGCTGACCATCATGCGGAAGAAGGAAACCTCCACGCTGGGGTTCCGCCGTCTGCTGGGCGAGATCGCCATGCTGCTCGCCTATGAGGTGCTGCGCGACGTGCCGACCGAACTCGTCGAGATCGAGACGCCGATCAAGACCTGCATGATGCCGCAACTCGCCGGCAAGAAGCTCTGCCTCGTCTCGGTGCTGCGCGCGGGCGACGGGCTTCTGTCGGGGATGCTCGATATCCTGCCGGCGGCCCGGGTCGGCCATGTCGGTCTTTATCGCGATCCCAAGACACTGCAGGCGGTCGAATATTTCCTGAAGCTGCCACGCGATATCGACGAGCGCATGGCGATCGTGCTCGATCCCATGCTGGCGACCGGGAATTCCGCCGTCGCCGCCATCAACAAGGTGAAGCAGGCCGGCTGCAGCTCGATCAAATTCGTCTCGCTGCTCTCGGCGCCGGAAGGCATCGCCACCCTCCGCAAGGCGCATCCCGATGTCACGGTCTATACCGCCGCCATCGACGAATGCCTGAATGATCACGGCTATATCGTGCCCGGCCTCGGCGATGCCGGCGACCGCCTGTTCGGCACCAAGTAACCCCGTCTCCCGGGGTTTCCGTCACACCGGCGCCAGCGCCTGACGGGGCGGGGCGGGCAGGGTGATCGTGATGGCATCGCCGGGCTGGACCGGGCCATCGCGGAGCACGATCGCCATCACGCCCGCTTTCCGCACCAGTTGGCCGGCGGCGTCGCGGCCGAGCACGGCCTGGGTCAGGCCTTGCTGGAAACCATCGATCTGGACGCAGGGGTTGCGCAGGCCGGTCAGTTCGACCTCGGCCAGGGCGCCGAGGCGCAGCCTGGTGCCGCGTGGCAGGGCGAGGAGATCGAGGCCCCTTGTGGTGACATTCTCGCCCAGCTCGGCCGGGCGCACGACAAAGCCGGCGCGGGCCAAGTCCTCGAACAATTCGGCATGGATCAGGTGGAGCTGGCGCAGGTTCGGCTGCATCCGGTCGCGGGCGACGCGGGAGCGATGCTGGACATTCACGCCGGCATGCGCGTCGCCGATCACGCCAAGCCCGGCCATCAGCTCGATGCGGGGCAGGGGCTGCTTGCTGAAGCCGTGACGAGGACTGGCGGCGACAGCGACAACGACGGGATCAGACATGCGACACTCCCCGGATCGGCGGGCCGCACTATGGGCCAGCCGAAGGGGAGGGGCAAGATGGCGTCAGGCCGCCGTCAGGCGTTGAGGTCGTCGACCGACCACAGGTTCAGCGGACCCTGATGGGCATTCAGCGTGCCCTTCTGGCGCATGGCGGCGACGGCATGGGCGACGAGGTCGCGGGCCTGGGCTTCCGGTTCCTGTGCCATCATCAGGCGCTTCACCGCGGCATCGATCACGGCCGGGCGATTGGGAATCTCGCCCAGGGCCTGGACTTTCAGAATGGCGGCCTGGATGGCTTTTTCGGCATCGGCGAGGGTGGCATTCATGGGAGTATCCTTTCCTTGCATCCGTCGATAAGGCGTGGTGCCGCTTGGTTGACTGTTCCTTCCGGATGGACTTGTCCAATTGCGATCATGGCATCCGAATGTGGTGGAACCGTGGCGGCGTCCGGGTCCCATTTACGTCGCGTCATCGACAGGATTCCTTGCGCTGCGTCATTCGGTGGGGACGACGGCGATTTGTCGCATTTTCCGGGGAAGGAAAGCGGGCGCGGCAGCGTATATGGACCATGACGCAGGATACGATCAGAGCGCGGGTGATCGGGGAACTCGGCCCCTTGCGCCGCTATGCCCTGGCCCTGACGCGGGATGCCGTCGCCGCCGACGATCTCGTGCAGGAAGCCCTGCTGCGCGCTTTCGAGCGCCGGTCGAGCTTCCGCCCGGATGGACCCTTGCGCAGCTGGCTGCTGTCGATCCTGCACAATTGCTTCATCGATGGCCGTCGCCGCGACGATGCGCGGGGCCGGCGCGATGCCGCCTTCATGGCCGATGAGCACAGCGCCCCGGCACAGGAGCACGCAGTGCGCCTCGGCCAGGTGGCGGCCGCCTTCCTCGGTCTGCCGGCCGAACAGCGCGCGGGGCTGCACCTTGTCGCGGTCGAGGGTCTGTCCTACGCCGAAGCGGCCGCGATCCTCGATATTCCCGCCGGTACCCTGATGTCGCGCATCAGCCGGGCGCGCGCGGCGCTGCGGTCGATGGAAGACGGCCAGGGCCGGCCGCATGGCCTTCGTTTGGTGGGAGGGGCAGATGACCCAGCCGGTTGATCCGATCACCGCCTTCGACCTCGACGCTTTCGTCGACGACCAGCTGCCGCCCGCGCGGCGGATCGAGGTCGCGAGCCATCTGGCGGGTGATCCCGCCGCCGCCGCGAAGGTGATGGCCGACATCGGCCGGCGCGATGCCCTGCGCCTCGCCTTTCCGCCGCCGGATCAGCCGGACCCCGCGCTGGTCGATGCCGCCGGTCGTCTGGCCGAGGGGCTGGAACGTCGCCGTCCCATGGGCGCGCTGCGCCGGATCGCCGCCGTGCTGGCCATCGGCTTTGTTGGCTGGGCCGCCCATGGCGTGCTGGGACCGATGATGATTTCCGACAGTATCGCCTCCGCCCGGCCCCCTGCCTTCGTCGATGATGCGCTGCGCGCCCATCAGGCGGCCTTGCTGCGGATGGAGGCCCATGACGGCGCCGTCGAGTCCTTCGACGCCGACGAAATCCGGGCCGCAACGGCGATGACCCTGCCCATGTTGCCGGGGGGCTGGCGTGTCCTCGACCTGCAGATCTTCCCCTCGACCTATGGGCCGAGCGTGGAGATGACGCTGGATGCCGACCGTCTTGGCCCGCTGTCGCTCTTCGCCGTGCGGCCGGGCGATTTCGCCGTCACCCCGGTTTCCATCGCCCCCGGCGGCGGGCCGGCGGCGGTCTACTGGCAGATGGGCGAAGTCGCCTATGCCCTGACTGGTGGCGGCGACGAAAAAGCCCTGGCCGATGCGGCAGCCACCCTTTCCAACAGCCTGTTCTGAACACCGACAAGGAGGATGTGACGTGAACAACCCGAATTATGCCTGGCAGGCCGGTGCCGCCACGCGCGGCGCCCTGTTCGACGAGGGCCTGCGCCGCCACATGCTGCGGATCTACAACTACATGGGCCTCGGCCTCGTGGTCACGGGCCTTGTCGCCTTCATCGTCGGCACGACGCCGGCGCTGTTCGTGCCGATCTTCGGCACGCCCCTGAAGTGGGTGGTGATGCTGGCACCGCTGGCCTTCATCTTCTTCTTCTCGTTCCGCATCGAGAAAATGTCGGCCGGCACGGCGCAGGGCATGTTCTGGGCCTTCTGCGCGGTCATGGGCCTGTCCATGGCCTCGATCTTCCTGGTCTTCACCGGGACCAGCATCGCGCGGACCTTCTTCATCGCCGCCGCCATGTTCGGCGCCACCAGCCTCTATGGCTACACGACCAAGCAGGACCTGTCGAAATTCGGCTCCTTCCTGATCATGGGCCTGATCGGCGTCGTCATCGCCTCGGTCGTGAACATCTTCCTGGGCTCCAGCGCGCTGCAGTTCATCGTCTCGGTCGCCGGCATCCTCGTCTTCGTCGGCCTGACCGCCTGGGACACCCAGTCGATCAAGGAGCAATACGCCTCCAACTACGACGCGGAATCGCAGCAGAAGATGGCGGTGTTCGGCGCCCTGTCGCTGTACCTCAACTTCATCAACATCTTCCAGCTGCTGCTGAACCTCACCGGCGAGCGGGAATAAGCTGCTCTCCATCGTCATCCCGGCCGGCGCCGGGATGACGAAGCCCAGGAGCAACACGGACGGGGAGCCTCGCGCTCCCCGCTTCGCTTTCGGGGCACGAGCGCCTACATTCAACGGGTGAAGCGTTGGAAGGCGGTGCCATGGCGAAATACGACACGAGTTTCCTCGAGCGCATGATCGATCAGGCCCTCGGCCGGATGGAGGCGGATATCGTCATCCGCAACACGCGCTTCCTCAATGTCTTCACCGCCGAGGTCGCGGAAGGCGATATCGCCATCTGCGGCGACCGCATCGTCGGCACCTACGAAGGCTATCGCGGCAAGATCGAGATCGACGGCCGGGGCCTCATTGCCGTGCCCGGCTTCATCGATACCCATGTCCATGTCGAATCCTGCCTGATCGCGCCCGGCGAATTCGACCGCTGCGTGCTGCCGCGCGGCACGACGACGGCGATCTGCGACCCGCATGAAATCTGCAACGTGATGGGCACCCGGGGCCTCGACTATTTCCTCGAGGCGGCGGCGGGCACGGTCATGGACCTGCGGGTCCAGCTTTCGTCCTGCGTGCCGGCGACCCATCTCGAGACCTCGGGCGCGACCCTGACCGCCGACGACCTGGTGAAATACAAGGGCCACAAGCATTCGATCGGCCTTGCCGAATTCATGAATGTGCCGGGCGTCCTCTACAAGGACCCGGACGTCCTCGCCAAGCTCGCGGCCTTCGAGGGTTGCCATATCGACGGCCATTCGCCCATGCTGTCGGGCCGGGATCTGAACGCCTATCTTTCCTGCGGCATCCGCAACTGCCACGAGACCACGAGCCTGCCCGAGGCGCGGGAGAAGCTGCGCAAGGGCATGCAGGTGCTGATCCGCGAAGGCACGGTGTGCAAGGACGTGGACACGCTCTCGCCGCTGATCACCGCCGATACCTCGTCCTTCGTCGCCTTCTGCACCGATGATCGCAACCCCCTCGACATTCACGAGGAAGGCCATGTCGATTACCTGATCCGGCGCGCGATCCGGGCCGGCGTGCCCGTCGCCCATGCCTATCGCGCCGCCTCCTGGTCGGCGGCGCAGGGCTTTGGCCTCCGCGATCGGGGCGTGATCGCGCCCGGGCGCCGGGCCGATATCGTGCTTCTGAACGATCTCGCGAGTTGCGACGTGAACAGCGTGATCTCGGCCGGGCATATCGTCACTCCCGGCCTGTTCGACAGCCGGATCCTGCCGGCGCCGATCGGCCTCGATTCCATGAAGCTGGCCCCGGTGGAGGCGGCGGATTTCATCACCTGTTCCTCCTCGCCGACCGGCGCGGTGATCGGGGTCGAGGCGGGCTCGGTGGTCACCGCCCACCTGACCATGACGCTGCCCTACAAGGACGGCATCCGCCTGCCGGATCCGGAAAACGACGTGCTGAAGGTCTGCGTCGTCGCCCGCCACGGCAAGAACCGCAACATCGGCCGGGGCTTCGTCAAGGGCTTCGGCCTTGTCCGGGGCGCCCTTGCTTCCTCGGTCGGGCACGACAGCCACAATGTCTGTGTGGTCGGCCAGGACGATGCCGAGATGGCCATCGCCGTGAACCGCCTGATCGAGATCGGCGGCGGTTTCGTCGCCGTGGTGGGCGGCAAGGTGGTGGGCGAACTGGCCCTGCCCATGGCCGGCCTCATCTCGCTGAAGCCGTTCGAGGGGGTACGCACCGACCTCGTCGCCCTGCGCAAGGTCGTGCGCGAACTGGGCTGCCCGCTGCCCGAGCCCTTCCTGCAGCTGGCCTTCCTGCCGCTGCCGGTGATCCCCCATCTGAAGATCACCGACAAGGGCGTCGTCGACGTCGACCGCTTCGAGCTTATCGCGGCCTGACCGCCCGCTCGCCGGCGACATAGGTGGCGGCGACCGAGCGGTCGTCGCCCATGATCATCAGGACGAAGAGTTCCTGCTCGATATCATCCTCGATCGCGGTCATGCGGTGCGCCATGGCCGGGGTGGCCGCGGCGTCGAGGACGACGACATCGGCCTCGGTTCCGATGTCGAGGGTGCCGATCTCATGGCCGAGGCCCAGCACCTCGGCATTGCCGCGCGTCATCATGTGGAAGGCGTCGAGCGGGCGCAGGGTCTGCCGGCGCAATTGCAGCACCTTATAGGCCTCGCCCGCGGTCGCCAGCATCGAATAGGAGGTGCCGCCGCCGACATCGGTGGCGAGGCCGATCCGCACGCCCCCCGCCGCCAGCCGGTCGCGGTCAAACAGGCCGGAGCCGAGGAACGTGTTCGAGGTCGGGCAGAACACGGCGATCGAGCCGCTGTCGGCCAGCATGGCGACCTCGCTGTCGTCGAGATGGATGCTGTGTCCGAAGAGCGAGCGCGGCCCCATCACGCCGAAGTGGCGATAGACGTCGGCGTAATTCCTCGCCCAGGGGTAGATCTCGCGGACGAAGGCGATTTCCTTGTCGTTCTCCGACAGATGGGTCTGGAGATAGACGCCGTCGTGCTCGCGCATGAGGGCGGCGCAGGCCTCCATCTGTTCGTCGGTCGAGGTGATGGCGAAGCGCGGGGTGACGGCATAGAGCTGGCGGCCGGTGCCATGCCAGCGCGCGATCAGGTCCTTCACCGAGTCATAAGACCCCTGGGCCGTGTCCATCAGCCAGGGCGGGGCATTGCGGTCCATCATCGACTTGCCGGCGATCATGCGGGTATGGGCGGCCGCGCTCGCCTCGAAGAAGGCATCGGCGGCGGCGGCATGGACGGTGCCATAGACGACGGCGGTGGTCGTGCCGTTGGCCAGCAGTTCATCGATGAAGAAACGCGCCATGGCCGAGGCGACGTCCGGATCGGCGAGGCGGGATTCCTCGGGGAAGGTATAGCGCTCGAGCCAGTCCATCAGCTGGGTGCCGAAGGCCGCGATGACCCGGCTTTGCGGGTAATGAATATGCAGGTCGATGAAGCCGGGCAGGATCAGCCTGCCCGAATGATCGTCGACGGGCATGTCGCCCAGGGTCGGCAGCAGCAGGCTGGCCGGGCCGCGCCGGGTGATGCGGCCGCCCTCCATCACCAGGATGCCGTCGTCGAGGTAGCGCAGGGCGCCCTTGCCGGCGCTGGCCGGATCGGCCGTGAAGTCGAGCAGGCGGCCGCGGAGGGCGCGGGGATGGGTCATGGTTGCTTCTTCTGGAATGGGCTCGGAAATCCCCCTCACCCCGGCCCTCTCCCCCAAGGGGGCGAGGGAGAACAGCCCTCTCCTCCCGGGAGGAGAGGGTGGGGTGAGGAGGGAAACGCCGTTTTACGCCGAAACGCCTTCGACGTACCAGTTCATGCCGAGCAACTCGCCGTCCGCCAGCTTGGCGCCATCGGCGACTTTCACTTCACCCTTCTGATCCTTGATCGGGCCGGTGAAGGGATGGATCGAGCCGTCGATGATGCCGGCCTTGATCGCGTCGGCGGAAGCGCGCAGCTCGGCCGGAACCGCGTCGCCATAGGGGGCGAGGGACAGATAGCCTTCCTTCAGGCCGTGCCAGGTGTCGGACGTCTTCCAGGTGCCGTCGAGCACGGCCTGGGCGCGCTCGATGTAATAGGGGCCCCATTCGTCGACGATGGCGGTCAGCTGGGCCTTGGGCGCGAAGGACTTCATGTCCGAGGCCTGGCCGACGCCGAGCATGCCGCGCTGTTCGGCGATCTGCAGCGGCGCCGGGCTGTCGGTGTGCTGGGTGATGATGTCGACGCCCTGATCGATCAGCGCCTTGGCGGCGTCGCCTTCCTTGCCCGGGTCGTACCAGGAATTGATCCAGACCACCTTCACCTCGGCATCCGGGCGGATCTTGCGGGCCCAGATCGCGGTGGCGTTGATGCCCATGACGACTTCGGGGATCGGCACCGAGGCGATATAGCCGATCTTGCCGGTCTTGGTCAGGCTGCCGGCGAGATGGCCGACGACGGCGCGGCCTTCGTAGAAGCGCGAGTTGTAGACCGAGAGATTGGGCGCGGTCTTGAAGCCGGTGGCATGTTCGAAGAAGACCTTGGGGAAGGCCTTGGCCACCTTCAGCGTCGGCTCCATGTAGCCGAAGGACGAGGTGAAGATCAGCTTGTTGCCGTCGACGGCGAGCTTGCGGATGACGCGCTCGGCGTCCGGGCCTTCGGCGACATTCTCGACATAGGTCGTCTTCACGAGATCGCCGAATTTGGCCTCGACCGCCTTGCGGCCGAGATCATGGCCATGGGTCCAGCCGAAATCGCCGACCGGGCCGACATAGATGAAGCCGATCTTCAGCGGGTCGGCCGCGCTCGCCCGTTGCAGGGGGCCGCTGGCCAGGGTCAGGCCGGCGGCGGCGCTGCCGACGATAAAGGTGCGGCGGTCGATAGGTCTGATCATCTGGGGCTCCGGTAGAGGGATGCGGTTTGAGACGACGAGGGGTGATCAGCTTGCCGGGCGGAAGGGTTTGCCGAGGCAGGCCGGTGCATCCAGCCTGCCCCGCCAGGGGCCGGCCGAAATCACGGTCAGGACGATGATGGTGGCGAGATAGGGCAGCATGTTCATGACCTGCGACGGGATGCCGATGCCGCCCGAACCCTGCAGGTAAAGCTGCAGGATGGTGACGCCGCCGAAGATATAGGCGCCGCCCAGCACGCGCCACGGCCGCCACGAGGCGAAGGCGACCAGGGCGAGGGCGATCCAGCCGCGGCCCGCCGTCATCCCCTCCACCCACATGGGCGTGTAGGAGAGCGAGAGATAGGCCCCGGCGATGCCGCTGCACAATCCGCCGAACATGACGGCGAGATAGCGCACCTTGATCACGTCATAGCCGATCGAATGGGCCGAGAGATCGGATTCGCCGACCGCCCGCAGGATGAGGCCGGCCCGCGACGATTTCAGGAACCAGGCGACCAGCACGGTCATGGCGACCGAGCCATAGACCAGGATGTCATGGCCGAAGAGCAGGGGGCCGATCACCGGCAGGTCGGAAATGCCGGGGATCGACAGCGCGCCCAGCTTCTCGACCGGGGTGCCGATGTAACTGCTGCCGATCAGCGACGAGACGCCGATGCCGAAGATGGTGAGGGCAAGGCCGGTCGCCACCTGGTTGGCCATCAGCGTCAAGGTCAGCAGGCCGAAGACGAGGGAGAGGGTGATACCGGCGAAAGCCGCCGCGATGATGCCGAGCAGGGCGCTGCCCGAGCCGACGGTGACCGCGAAGGCGATGACGGCGCCGACCAGCATCATGCCCTCGACCCCGAGGTTGAGGACGCCCGACTTTTCGGTGACCAGTTCGCCGATCGACGCCAGCAGCAGGGGGGTCGCCGCCGCGATGACGGTCAGCAGCATGGGCAGGATTGTGTCGATATTCATGGCTCAGGCCCCCTCGACCAGCGGTTTCAGGCGACGTACCCGGTAACGCACCAGGAAGTCGGACGCGAGCAGGAAGAACAGCAACATGCCCTGGAACACGCCGGTCACCGCCTGGGGCAGGTTCAGGTTGATCTGGGCATTCTCGCCGCCCATGTAGGACAGCGCCATCAAAAGCCCCGAGGCGATGATGCCAAGGGGGTGCAGCCGGCCGAGGAAGGCGACGATGATCGCCGTGAAGCCGTAACCGGGCGAGATATTGGGCACGAGCTGGCCGATCGGCCCCGCGACCTCGAAGGTGCCGGCGAGGCCGGCCAGCGCGCCTGTCAGCATCAGGCAGAACCAGGTGAGCTTCGTGCGGTCGAAACCGGCATAGCGGGCGGCGGCGGGGGCGGAGCCGAGGGTCCTGATCTGGAAACCGATGATGGTCCTGGTCAGCAGCACCCAGACGGCGACGGCGGCCAGCAGGGCGACGATGAAGCCGGCATGGAGACGTGTCTCTTCCCAGATGATCGGCAGGATCGCGCTGTCGCTGAACATGCGCGACTGCGGGAAGTTGAAGCCCATCGGGTCCTTCAGCGGGCCGAAGACGAGAACGGCGAGAAACAGCGTGGCGACATAGGTCAGCATCAGGCTGGTCAGGATTTCGTTCACGTTGAATTTCGTCTTCAGGAAGGCGGGAATGGCGGCATAGGCCGCCCCGCCCGCCATGCCGGCGATGGCCATCAGGGGCAGGATGTAGAAGCCCGTCTCCTCCCAGAAGGCGAGGGCGACGGCGCCGCCGCAGACCGCGCCGAGGGTCAGCTGGCCTTCGGCGCCGATGTTCCAGATATTGGCGCGGTAACCAAGGGCAAGGCCGATCGCGATCATGATCAGCGGCGCCGCCTTCACCCCGAGTTCCGAGAGGCCGTATTTGGTCTCGAGCGGCGAGATGAAGAATTCATAGAGCGCCTCGAAGGGATCGGCCCCGAGCAGCATGAACAGGAAGAAACCGGCGACCACCGTGGCGAAGACGGCGATGAAGGGCGTCATATAGAGCATTCGCGTCGAGATCTGTCGGCGCGCTTCGATCTTCAGGGCCATGTCAGGCGGCTCCCTTTTCCGGCGTGCCGTGAATGCCGCCCATCAGAAGGCCGATCTCCTCGACCGAGACGGTCGAGGCCGGCATGGTTTCGGAGACTTGCCCCGCGTTGATCACCGCGATCCGGTCCGACAGGGTCAGCAATTCGTCGAGATCCTGCGAGATGACGAGGATGGCGCTGCCGGTGCCGGCGAGGTCGACCAGCGCCTGCTGGATCGTGGCGGCGGCGGCGGCGTCGACGCCCCAGGTCGGCTGGGCGACGACGAGGATTTCCGGCTTCTGCAGGATTTCCCGGCCGACGATGAATTTCTGCAGGTTGCCGCCCGACAGGCTGCCGGCGGCTGTTTCCGTGCCCGGTGTTCGCACGTCGAAGCGCTTGATCACCTCGGCGGCGAAGCCGCGCGCTTTCGCGGTGTCGAGGAAACCGCCCTTCATGAAGCCCATGCGCTTGTGGGCGGAGAGCATGGCATTGTCGGTCAGCGACATGTCGGGCACGGCGCCGTGGCCGTTCCGCTCCTCGGGCACGGTACAAAGGCCGAGCTTGCGCCTCGCGGCGGGGCCGAGGCGACCGACGGGCTTGCCGTCGACGATCACGGCGCCCGGCGTTGCCGCCTTGCGCTCCCCGGCGATGGCGGCGAGGAGGTCGCCCTGGCCATTGCCGGCGACCCCGGCGATGCCCAGGATCTCGCCGCCGCGAAGCGACAGGTTGATGCTTTTCAGCGGTACGCCATGAGCCATTTCCGGCGCCATGGACAGAGCCTTCAATTCCATGCGGATGGGGCCGGTGCCCTTGCCCGCCTCGCGTCGCGCGACGCTGCGGAATTCGGCGCCGATCATCAGCTGCGCCATGCTGCGCGCTGTCTCTTCCCGCGGGTCGCAGGCGGCGACCACCTTGCCGCCGCGCAGGATGGTGGCCTGGTCGCAGAGTTCCTTGATCTCGTTCAGCTTGTGGCTGATGTAGAGGATCGAGCAGCCCTCGGCCTTCAGCTTGCGCAGGGTCTCGAACAGCTTGCCCACTTCCTGGGGGGTGAGCACCGAGGTCGGCTCGTCCATGACGAGGAGGCGGGGCGACTGCAGCAGGCAGCGCACGATCTCGATCCGCTGGCGCTCGCCGACCGACAGGGTGTGAACCTCGCGGGCGGGATCGAGCGGCAGGCCATAGGATTCCGAGACCTCGCGGATCCGTTTCGCCAGGGCGGCCCGGTCCTTGCCCGGGTCGTCCATGCCGAGGGCGACATTGTCGAGCACGGTCATCGCCTCGAACAGCGAGAAATGCTGGAACACCATGCCGATGCCCAGCGTCCGCGCCGCATGGGGGCTGGGGACGTCGACTTCCCGCCCGTCCCACACGATCGCGCCGGAATCCGGTTTCAGGATGCCGTAGATCTGCTTCACCAGCGTGCTTTTGCCCGCGCCATTCTCGCCGAGAAGGGCGTGGATTTCGCCGGGCGCGACCTTGAAGCTGACGTCGCTGTTGGCGATGACGCCTGGAAACGCCTTGGTGATGCCGCTCAATTCCAGGCGCGGATGTTCCTTCACGGCCTTGTCCGATGGCTCCATGCCCAACCCCGATCCCCGCCAAACCCTGTAACGCCAGTGCAGCATATGGCGCTGCATCATGACAACCATTGCCCACGGCTATAATGTTTTTCGGGTTTTCGAGACAATCAACGAAGTTGCCCGGCGAGGGGCGTTTCCCTCCCCTTGAAAGCGGCACTTCGGGCGCGCACTCTGACGGCCTTACCTGAGGTGTGCTTTCGAAAATGACTCAAGCCGGCAGCAACCGTCGCCCGTCCAATCTCTTCTACCAGAGCGGCACGCGCCGTCCGCCCGTCGACCGGGCCGAGGGTATCTATATCTGGGATCAATATGGCGGGCGCCGGATCGACGGCTCTTCGGGCGCCATGGTGGTCAATATCGGCCATTCCAACCCCTACGTCCTCGACGCCATGAAGCGCCAGATGGACAAATGCACCTTCGCCTATCGTCTGCATTACGAGAATGACGCGGCGGAAGACCTGGCGACCAGGCTGTGCGACCTGGCGCCGGCCGAATTCAACCGGGTGTTCTTCGTCTCCGGCGGCTCGGAAGCCGTGGAATCCTGCCTGAAGCTCGCCCGGCAATATGCCGTCGCGACCGGCCAGGCCTCGCGCTTCAAGGTGATCTCGCGCTTTCCGTCGTATCACGGCTGTACCCTGGGCGCGCTCGCCATCACCGGCTATGCCGCGCTGGCCGCGCCCTTCGCGCCGATGATGCACGAGATGCCCAAGATCCCGGCACCCACCGCCTATCTCGACCGCGATCAGCTTACGATGGAAGAGCGCGGCATCCGCTACGCCGACATGCTGGAGGCGGAAATCCGGGCGCAGGGGCCGGACACCGTGCTCGCCTTCATCATGGAGCCGGTGGGCGGCGCCTCGACGGGTGCCCTGGTCGCGCCCGACAGCTATTACCCGCGGGTGCGCGAGATCTGCAGCAAATATGGCGTCATCCTGATCCACGACGAGGTGATGAGCGGGGCGGGGCGCACCGGCAAATTCCTCGGCGGCGATCATTGGCCCGGCCGGCCCGACCTGATCGCCCTCTCGAAGGGGATCGGCTCCGGCTATTGCCCGCTGGGCGCTATGCTCGCGCCCGACTGGATGGTGCAGCCCGTCCTCGAGAAGGGCGGCTTCCTGCACGGCTTTACCTATGCCGGCAATCCGCTCGCCTCGGCCGCCGGTCTCGCCGTGCTCGAGGTGATGGAGAAGGAAGACCTGATCCAGAACGCCGCCCGCATGGGCGAGGTGATCCGCGACCGGCTGGAAGGGCTGAAGCCGCGCTTTCCCTTCATCGGCGATGTGCGCGGCAAGGGCCTCTTGCTGGCGGCCGAGATGGTCGCCGACCCGGAGACGATGCAACCCCTGCCGGCCCATCTGAACGCCTATCAGCGGATCATCGACATCGCCTATGACAAGGGCCTGATCATCTATTCGCGGCGGACCCGCGGCGGCAACGAGGGCGACCATTTCCTGGTCTGCCCGCCGATGATCATCACGCCGGCGCAAGTCGACGAGATGATGGCGATCATCGAGGACAGCCTCGACACCCTCGCCCGCGAACTCGACCTGCCCAGAGGACCATGATCATGGCCGCCCGCAAGGTCATCATTTCCTGCGCCGTCACCGGCTCGATCCACACCCCGACCATGAGCGACTATCTGCCCTATACGCCGGAGGATATCGCGGCGCAGGCGATCGAGGCGGCGGAGGCCGGGGCCGCCATCCTGCATCTCCACGCCCGCGACCCCAGGGACGGACGGCCGAGCCCGGACCCGGACGTCTTCATGCAGTTCCTGCCGCGCATCCGCCAGGCTTGCGACGCGGTCGTCAACATAACGACCGGCGGATCGTCTGCCATGACCCTGGACGAGCGGCTGGCGGCACCCCTCCGCGCCAGCCCCGAGATGTGCTCCCTCAACATGGGCTCGATGAATTTCGGCCTGTTCCCAGCGGTCGAGCGTTACACCGAGTGGAAGTTCGACTGGGAACCCAAGCTGCTGGAGAACACCCGCGACACGATCTTCAAGAATACCTTCAAGGATATCGAAGGCATTCTGGACAAGCTGGGCAATGGCTGCGGCGCCAAATTCGAGTTCGAATGCTACGACGTCGGCCATCTCTACACCCTCGCCCATTTCCGCGACCGGGGCCTCGTCAAGGCGCCGCTGTTCGTCCAGTTCGTGCTCGGCGTCCTTGGCGGTATCGGGCCGGACCCGGAAAACCTCCTCCACATGAAGCGGATCGCCGACAAGCTGTTCGGCGACGATTACCAGTTCTCCGTCCTCGGCGCCGGCCGGCACCAGATGCCGCTCGTCACCATGGGCGCGATCATGGGCGGGCATGTCCGCGTCGGCCTCGAGGACAGCATCACACTGGGCCGCGGCCGGCTGGCGAAATCCAACGCGGAACAGGTGACGCGCATCCGCGACATCCTGGAAAGCCTGTCGCTGGAAATCGCGACCCCGGACGACGCCCGCGCCCTCCTCGGCCTCAAGGGCGGGGATCGGGTGGCGTTTTGATCCGCCTCGCGACCATCGAGGATGCCGAGGCGATCCATGCCATGATCCTCGGCATCGGCGCGGTGCTCGGTCAGGCGCATAAGATCGCCGGCACGGTCGAGGATTTGAGGCGCTGGGGCTTCGGTCCCGACCCGGCTTTCGAGGCGCTGATCGCGGAGGAGGGGGGGCGGCCGGTCGGCCTCTGCCTCTATTTCCGCTCCTTCTCGACCTGGCGGGGCAAGCCCGGGGCCTATGTTCAGGACCTCTATGTCGATCCTGCTTGCCGGGGCGGCGGCTGGGGCCGGCGTCTGCTCGCCGCCTGCGCCGCGCGCTCGGCGGAAAAGGGCGGCGCCTATATCCGCCTGTCGGTCGATGCCGCCAATATCGCGGCGCAGGGTTTCTATGCCCGTGCCGGTTTCCGCCATGCCGCCGACGATCTCATCCACCAGATCGACGGCGAGGATTTCCGGCGGCTGGCGGGGGAAGGTGTTTGATATGGTGGAGCCTTCCCACCTCACCCCGGCCCTCTCCCCCCAACGGGCGGAGAGGGAGATTGGGTCCTCTCCTCCTCGGAGGAGAGGGGTGGGTGAGGAGGGAAACACCGCCCCTGGGAGTGACCGAAAATGAGCCTCGATCCCGCGCTTTCCGCCGACATCAAGAATGCCGTCGCCAGTCTTGCCGATGAAGGCACGGTCCTTCTGGCCGATCTGGTGCGCGAGGGCAGCGTGCTGGGCGAGGAGGCGGGGGCGCAAGCCCTGATGGCCGAGCGGTTCGCCGACATGGGTCTCGACGTCGAGCGGTTCGAGGTCGATCTGGCCGCGATCCGGGACCTGCCCGGTTTCTCGCCGCCGGTGATCGATGTCTACAAGGGGCGGGAGAATGTCGTCGGGCGTCATGTGCCGAAGGCGGCGACGGGCAAGTCGCTGATCCTGAACGGTCATATCGACGTGGTGCCGACCGGGCCGGAAGCGCTCTGGACCACGCCGCCCTTCGTCCCGAGGATCGAGGACGGCAAGCTGTACGGTCGGGGCGCGGGCGACATGAAGGCGGGCATCGCCGCCTATTGCATGGCCTTCGATGCCCTGGCGCGCCTAGGCCTGCAGCCGGCGGCGCCGGTCTATCTGCAATCGGTGATCGAGGAGGAATGCACCGGCAATGGCGCGCTGGCCTGCCTCGCCCGGGGCTACCGGGCCGATGCCGCCATCATCCCCGAGCCCTTCGACCAGAGCCTGCTGATCGCGCAACTGGGCGTGATGTGGCTGAGCGTGGATCTCGTCGGCAAGCCCGCCCATGTGCTGGACACATCGGCCGGGACCAATGCGATCGAGGCGGTCTATGCCCTGTTCGATGCCCTGCGCGGGGTGGAGGCGGCCTGGAACGCGCCCGGTTTCCGCCATGCCTGCTACCGCGATCACAAGCATCCGGTGAATTTCAACCTAGGCCGGATTTCGGGCGGCGAATGGCCGTCGTCGGTGCCTTGCGCCGCTTCGATCGACGTCCGTGTCGGCTTCTATCCCGGCATGTCGATATCAACCGTGAAGCAGGCGCTGGAGGTGGCGATCGCGGCGGCGGTGGCGGAGCGGCCCCCCTTGCGCGGGGCGCAGGTGAAGATCCGCTACAAGGGCTTCCAGGCCGAGGGCTGCGCGATCGACCCACAGGATCCGCTGCTCGTCGGTCTTCGCCGCGCCCATGAGGCGGTGAGCGGAAAGCCGATCACAGAGCTGGCCTCCACCGCGACGACCGATGCCCGCTTCTTCATCCTTTACGGCGATACGCCGGCGACCTGCTACGGCCCCAGGGCCGGCAGCATCCACGGTATCGACGAATGGGTCGAGCTCTCGACCGTGATCGAGGTCGCCCAGGTCCTCGCGCTGTTCATGGCGGATTGGTGCGGGGTGGAGAGACGCTGAGCAGCCAGTCGCGGAAGGCGATCAGGGCGGGCAGGCCACGTTTCGCTTCCGGATAGACGAAGAAATAGCCCTGCTGGCTGGTGACCCTGGCATCGAACAGCACCGACAATTCGCCCCTTCCGATCTCGTCGGCGACCAGCACCTGCGGGGCGAGGGCGACGCCGAGGCCGGCGACCGCCGCCTGCAGCACTTGCGCGAATTGCTCGAAGGAAATGCGCGGCTGGCCGGGGCGGGCTTCGATGCCCTGGCTCTCGAACCATTCGCCCCAGGCCTTGGGCCGCGTCGCCTGGACGAGCAGCGTCGCCCGGGCAAGGTCCGCCGGCTGCTGCCAGCGCTCGCTCGCGATCAGGGCAGGGGCGGCGACCGGCACCAGCACCTCGCCCATCAGGGGATGCAGCACGGCGCCCGGCCAATGGGAGTCGCCGAAATGGATGGCGGCGTCCAGCCCCTCGCGCTCGAAGTCGAAGGGGCGGAGGCGGGTCGAGAAGCGGATCGTCACCTCCGGATGCCGGCGGAAGAAATCGGGCAGGCGGGGGATCAGCCAGCGGGTGCCGATGGTCGGCAATATCGCGAGGTCGAGGGTGCCGCCCTTGCCCTTGAAGGCGATGGTCTGCGCCGTGGCCGAGGCGAAACGGGCCAGCGTGTCGCGCAAAGCCTCGGCATAGAAGCGGCCGGCCTCGGTCAGATGCACGCGCTGGCGCAGCCGCTCGAACAGGGCGAGGCCAAGGCGCGCCTCGAGGTCCTTCACCTGGCGGCTGACCGCGCCCTGCGTCAGGTTCAGCTCCGCCGCCGCCTTGGTGAAACTGCCGAGCCGCGCCGCCGCCTCGAAGGCGACGAGACTGCCGAGGGGCGGGATCAGGCGGCGGCTGAAACTGTCGGTCATCACGGGGGCTCATGAGTGATCATTCGTCGTCCCGGCGCAGGCCGGGACCTTGTGCCGAAGGGGCGCCCCATCGGATAAAGGTTCCGGCCTTCGCCGGAACGACGAGGTGGGTTTGACGGTAGCTCACTTGATGAGGAAAAGTCATCAACTTGATGCCGCATCATCCGTTGCCCGGCGGCTCTGGCTGGTTCATCCTGCGGTCGACACAAGCCCCTTGGAGAGAGTCATGTCCTCGTCGCGCGCCATTTTCGCCTGGGAAGACCCGTTCCTGCTGGAAGAGCAACTGACCGAGGACGAGCGTCTGGTGCGCGACAGCGTCCGCGCCTATGCCCAGGAAAAGCTGATGCCGCGTGTACTCTCGGCCTTCCGGGACGAGCGTTTCGACCGCGAGATCATGAGCGAGATGGGGGAACTCGGCTTCCTCGGCTCGACCCTGCCGGAAGAATACGGCGGCTCGGCCGCGTCCTATGTCGCCTATGGCCTGGCCGCGCGGGAAGTGGAGCGGGTGGATTCAGGCTATCGCTCTGCGATGAGCGTGCAATCGTCCCTCGTCATGCACCCCATTTACGCCTATGGCAGCGAAATCCAGCGCAAGAAATATCTGCCGAAACTCGCCACCGGCGAATGGGTCGGCTGCTTCGGCCTGACCGAGCCCGATCACGGCTCCGATCCCGGCGGGATGCGGACGCGGGCGAAGAAGGTCGATGGCGGTTACATCCTGCATGGCTCCAAGATGTGGATCACCAATGCGCCGATCGCCGATCTCGCCGTCGTCTGGGCGAAGTCGGAGGCCCATGACAATGCGATCAAGGGTTTCGTGGTCGAACGCGGCTTCGCC
The DNA here is from genome assembly GCF_049306435.1 of Zavarzinia sp. Taxonomy (NCBI): domain Bacteria; kingdom Pseudomonadati; phylum Pseudomonadota; class Alphaproteobacteria; order Rhodospirillales; family Zavarziniaceae; genus Zavarzinia; species Zavarzinia sp. The sequence continues at coordinate 28,425 of NZ_JBAQRT010000320.1, read as the reverse complement.
GGCTTCTCCACCCCCGCGATCGAGAACAAGCTCTCGCTCCGCGCCTCGATCACCGGCGAGATCGTGCTCGAAGACGTCTTCGTGCCGGACGAGAATCTGCTGCCCAACGCCTCCGGCCTCGGCGGGCCGTTCGGCTGTCTGAACCGGGCGCGTTACGGCATTTCCTGGGGCGCGCTGGGCGCCGCCGAATTCTGCTGGCACGCCGCCCGGCAATATACCCTGGACCGCAAGCAGTTCGGCCGCCCGCTGGCGCAGACCCAGCTGGTCCAGAAGAAGCTGGCCGACATGCAGACCGAAATCACCCTCGGCCTTCAGGCCTCGCTCCGCGTCGGGCGCCTGATGGACGAGGGCAAGGTGCTGCCGGAAGCCATCTCGCTGGTGAAGCGCAACAATTGCGGCAAGTCGCTGGATATCGCCCGTCAGTCTCGCGACATGCATGGCGGCAACGGCATTTCCGGCGAATTCCACGTCATCCGCCATCTGCTGAACCTCGAGACCGTCAATACCTACGAGGGCACGCATGACGTTCACGCCCTGATCCTGGGCCGGGCGCAGACGGGCCTTCAGGCGTTCTTCTGATCATGTCGGACGCCCCCCTCGCCGGACTGAAGGTCGTCGAGCTGGCCCGCATCCTGGCCGGTCCCTGGGCCGGCCAGATCCTCGCCGACCTCGGCGCCGATGTGATCAAGATCGAAAAGCCGGGGGAGGGGGACGACACGCGGGGCTGGGGTCCGCCCTTCATCCCCAGCGCCGACGGCGGCACCCTCGGCGCCGCCTATTTTCATGCCTGTAACCGGGGGAAACGCTCGGTCGCCGTCGATATCGCGACAGTAGAGGGGCAGGTGGCGGTGCGCGCGCTGGTCGCCGAAGCCGACGTGCTGATCGAGAATTTCAAGGTCGGCGGCCTTGCCCGCTATGGGCTCGACTATGCCAGCCTCGCCGCGATCAATCCCCGCCTCGTCTATTGCTCGATCACCGGTTTCGGCCAGGATGGGCCCTATGCCAAGCGCGCCGGCTACGACCTGATGATCCAGGGCCTCGGCGGCATCATGAGCCTGACCGGCGAGAAGGAAGGCGAGCCGCAGCGGGTGGGCGTGCCCCTCGTCGATCTGTTCACCGGGGTCTATTCGGTCGTCGCCATCCAGGCCGCGCTGGCGGAGCGCCAGCGCTCCGGCCTTGGCCAGCATATCGACATGGCCTTGCTCGACACCCAGGTGGCGATCCTCGGCAATCACGCCCATGCCTATCTTGCGACCGGCACTGTGCCGACCCGCCAGGGCAATGCCCATCCCAGCATCGTGCCCTATCAGGCCTTTTCCGCTTCGGACGGCCACCTGATCCTCGCCGTCGGCAACGACGGGCAATTCCGCAAGGCGGTGGAAGCCCTTGGCCTGCCCGAACTCGCGACCGATCCCCGCTTCAGCACCAATGCCGACCGGGTGCGCAACCGCGCCGAGCTGATCCCCATGCTCGCCGCGCGCATGGCGGGGATGAAGCGCGACGATCTCCTCGCCGCTTTCGAGAAGGTCGGCGTGCCGGCGGGGCCGATCAACACGGTGGCGCAGGTTTTCGCCGATCCGCAGGTCCAGCACCGTCACATGCAGCTGGAACTCGATTTCGGAGGGGCGCCGGTGCCGGGCGTGCGCACGCCCATCCGCTTCTCGCGCAGCCCCCTCGTGCTCGATCGGCCGGCGCCGTCGCTTGGCCAGCACACGGACGAGGTTCTCGGCCCGGCCTCGGAGGGGTGATCTCATTCGGTGAGGCTTGACCTGTGTCAATGACGCCGCACTCCCATCGGGCCGGACTGGCGGGAGCGGGCATTCACGAGACAAGGACAAGAACGATGAACCTCATTTCCCGACAATCGGCACTGGCTCTGGCGGCCGTGTTGCTGATCGCGACCCCGGTCGCGGCCCAATCCGGTGGACCGGGCGGCGGCTATGGCATGATCGGCGGCACCTGTCCGAGCATGGGCATGATGGGCCCGGGCGGCATGGGTCCGGGTGGCATGGGCCCGGGTGGCATGGGCATGGGCCAGGGTGGCGGCCCCGGCATGGGACGCCGGGGCATGGGCATGGGGGCGATGATCGATGCCCGCCTTGCCTATCTCAAGGCCCAGCTCGGCATCACCGAGGCGCAAGCCAAGGTCTGGGCCGCCTATGAAGATACGGTGAAGAACAGGGCCGCCGGCCGTCTGGGCAACCATGACGCGATGATGGACGCGAAGGCCAATGGCACCGCCATCGATCGGCTGGACCTGCGCATTGCCGCCATGGAAACCATGATCGATCTTCTGAAATCGACGCGCGAGGCGACGGTCGCCCTCTACGACAGTCTCTCGGCCGAGCAGAAGGTGGTCGCCGACCAGTTGATCGGCAACGACTGCGGCGCCATGTAGGTCCCGCGCTTCCGGCCTCCCGGGGCATATGCTCCGGGGGCTGCCGGCCCTGACGCCCATTCCGGCGGCATTTTCCATCCGATTTCATCCGAACGCGCTCGACCGACGGGCGCGGGACATTGGCGCCATGCCCAGGCCGCGCTCCCCCGAAAGGTGGAGCGCGGCCTGGGCATGGCCGTGTCTAGACTTGGCTTTTCGGGTCAGGCGCCTTGGTGCCAATTGGCCCCCTCGAATTGGCGCCAAGCGGCGCTTGTGAGGGGTGGGGATCGGCGCCAGCCTGACAGGGCAAACGTGGCTTCCCGGATGAGTGGAGTGTGGGACATGTCGGACGCTATGCCTGATTTCTCGAAAGGCGCCTGCTACCTCAACGGCACCTATGTGCCGATGTCGGAAGCGAAGATCCCGGTCGGCGACTGGGGTTTCGTTCATTCGGACGTAACCTATGACGTTGTTCACGTGAAGGATGGCGCCTTCTTCCGTCTCGAGGACCATCTCGATCGCTTCGAGCGCTCGCTGAAGGGCTTCCGCCTGACGCCGCCGGTGACCCGCGACCAGATGCGCGAGATCCTGGGCCGCTGCGTCGCCCTGTCGGGCCTGAAGGACGCCTTCGTGGCCATGGTCTCGACGCGGGGCGTGCCGCGCGTCTATGGCTCGCGCAAGCCGATGGATTGCGACAATACCTTCATCGCCTATGCCGCGCCCTGGGTCGACGTGATCCCGCCCGCCGTTCAGGAGCGGGGCGCCCATCTTCTCGTCGCCTCGGTGCCGAGGATTTCGCCCAAGTCGCTCAACCCGACCTACAAGAATTACTGTTGGCGCGACTTCGTGCAGGGCCTGTGGGAAGCCAACGACAAGGGCTTCGACACCGCCGTGCTGATCGACCAGGACGGCTATCTGACCGAAGGCTCGGGCTTCAACGTCTTCGTCGTCAAGGGCAACCAGGTGCTGACCCCGGATCGCGGCGCGCTCGAAGGCGTGACCCGCCGTTCGGTGCTCGATCTGTGTCCGGAGCTGGGTCTCGAAGGCAAGATCGTGCCGGTCACGCTCCAGGACCTGATGGAGGCGGACGAGGTCTTCACCTCGACGACGGCCGGCGGCGTCATGCCCTGCGCCCGGGTGAACGACCACATCATGAACAACGACCGGCCAGGTCCGATCAGCGTCGCGCTGAAGGAGCTGTACTGGAAGAAACAAGCCGAGGGCTGGCACATGACCCCGGTCAATTACGCCGATCCCGACCATCCCTTCGCCAAGGCGGCGTAAGCGGCGTCAGCGGACAAGCACGGGACGGGGGCATCAACGACCCCCGCCCGCGAACACCAGGGGAGCGCACGGGAAGCAGGTTTCTTCAACGATCCACGGGGACAAGGGTGAGGGACTGCGCATGACATCGACGAACGACAGGAACAAGGCCGCCGCGAGCAAGATCGGGCCGAGCCGCCGCGGCGCCATGAAGACCATCGCCGGGGCCGCCGCCGCGCTGGTCGCGGCGCCCTATATCCGCCCGGCCTCGGCCGCGCCGACCGAGCTGCGCGCCCTGATGTGGGAAGCCTATGCCGTGCGGGAGGTGATCGGTGCCTTCGAGGAGAAGCACAAGGTCAAATTCGCCCCGACCTTCTTCGACGGCAATTCCGAGGCCTACAACAAGCTGCGCGTCGGCGGGACCAAGGATTTCGATCTCGTGCAGGCCGATGGCTTCTGGCCCAGCCTCTATTTCCGGGAAAAGCTGATCCGGACCATGGATTACGGCAAGATCCCGGGCACCGCCAATTACTTCCCGGCCTTCAAGCCGGATGCCTTCCCGCTGCTGAAGGACGAGACCTCGGGTGCCTTCTTCGGCGTGCCCTTCTGTTGGGGCTCCTATGGCATCACCTATAATGTCGGCGAAGTCCCGGCCGACAAGGCCAAGAGCCTCGAATTGCTGTTCTCGCCCGAATACAGCGGCCGCCTCGCCACCAATGCCCGCTTCGAGGAGAATATCGCCCTCGCCGGCATCATGGTCGCGCACCGCATGGGCACGATCGACAAGCCCCGGCCCGACGGCAAATCGTTCAATCCCTACAAGCTGACCGACGAGGAGCTGGAAGGCGTCGAGAAGCTGCTGATCGAGCAGAAGCCCCTGCTGCTGACCCGCTATCAGGATGCGGCGACCCTCGAACAGCTGCTGGTCTCGGGCGCCATCGTGGCCGCGCCGGAATTCGCGCAAGTCTACCGCCTGATGCTGGAGAAGAAGGCCAAGGGCGAACTCGACCTGACCGTCGATCACACGCTGAAGCCCAAGGAGGGCGGCCTCGGCTGGGTCGATACCTGGCTGATTTCGTCGGGCGTGCCGGACGGCGACAAGGCGGAAGTCTGCCATGCCTTCATCGACACGATGATCAAGCCCGAGACCATGGTGCAGATCGGCAAGGCCAGCGGCTGTTCGACCACCATCGACATCCGCCCCCTGTCCTCGGCCGAGGATCAGGTGCTCTACCTGATGAACCGCACCGACGAATTGCGCGGCATGTATATGTTCGACCAGCCGTCCTCGACCGAGAAGTGGGAACGCGTCTGGTCCCGCGTGCAGGCCGCCTGATCACGGCGCCACCGCCGGCCTCCGGGCCGGCGGTCCTGTATCCGTTGGTGTTGCTTGGGGAAGGGGTTGCCGCGTGTATATTTCGCTTCAGGGCATATCGAAACAATATGCCAATGTCTGGGCGATCGACCGGGTGAACATGGCGATCGAGAAGCAGGAATTCGTCTCCCTGCTGGGGCCGAGCGGCTCGGGCAAGACGACGCTGCTCCGCGTCATCGCCGGGCTGGAGAAGCCGACCGAAGGCCGGGTGCTGATCGATGGCGAGGATGTGACCGAACTGCCGCCGCACAAGCGCGGCGTCGCCATGGTCTTCCAGGAATTCCTGCTGTTCCCCCATCGCACCGTGCGCGAGAACCTGGCCTTTCCCTTGCGCATGATGAAGATGCCGAAGGCGGAGATGAACGAGCGGATCGACTGGGCCCTCGGCATCCTGTCGCTTCAGGGCCTCGACGGGCGTTATCCCAACCAGTTGTCCGGCGGGCAGCAACAGCGCGTCGCCCTTGGCCGTGGTCTCGTCGGCCGGCCCAAGGTCCTGCTGCTCGACGAGCCGCTGGCCAATCTCGACCGCGAACTCCGTCAGGAGATGGAGGTCGAGATCCGGCGCTATCAGATGAAGCTGGGCATCCCCTTCATCTATGTCACACATAATCAGGAAGAAGCCCTGAGCATGAGCGACCGCATCGCGGTCGTGAACAAGGGCCATGTCGAGGATTTCGCCGAGCGGACGACGCTCTACGACAGGCCGAAGACCGCCTTCATCGCGCAATTCGTCGGCCGCTCGAACAAGTTCGAGGGCAAGGTCGCGGCGGTGGACGGTGGCCGTTACACCGTGGAGGCCGGGGGCTTCACCCTGACGGCAAGCGGCGGCGGCCCCTTGAAGCCGGGCGATGCCGCGCTCGCCTTCGTCAAGAACGAGAAGATCGCCCTCGCGCCCGAAGGGTTCGCCGGGGAAGACAACAGCCTGCCCTGTGTCGTGCGCGACGTCATCCTGCGCGGCGCCTATGCCGAATATCTGCTGGAAACCGGCGATGGCCTCGGCCTCGTCGCCAGCCGGCCGCGCAGCGGGGAGGGGCCGTCGATCGGCCATGCCGTGGTCGCCCATTGGGCGGCGGGCGATATCGATCTCTATCCGGTGAAACCCGATCTGGGGCTGCGCCGATGATCGGGGGGCTGCGCATGTCCCGCGACCCGAGGGCGTGGATCTTCCTCGGGGTGCCGTCGGTCTTTCTCGTCCTGCTGTTCGTGCTGCCGCTGGTCTCGATGATCGTGCTCAGCTTCTGGCGCACCGAGAATTACCACATCATCCAGGACTGGAATGTCGACAATTACTATGTCGTCGCCACGGCGGGGGCCTATGTCACCTTCCTGATCCGTTCCCTCGTCATGGCGGTGATCGTCTCCACGCTTTGTGTCGCCATCGCCTGGCCGGTCGCTTACGGCGTCATCGTCCATGGCGGGCGCTACAAGCTGCTGCTCTCGCTCGGCTTCGCCATTCCGTTCCTGACCGGCGAAGTGCTGCGGGTGATCGCGCTGCAGGGCCTGCTCGGGCCGCTCGGCCTGCTCAACGGCGTCCTGATGGCGCTGGGCGCGGCGCCGCTTCGCTTCATCATGTATACCAATATCGCCAGCGCCATCGGCCTTGTTTACCTGTATCTGCCGATCGTGGTCACGGTCATCTATCTCTCGCTGCTCAATTTCGACATGCGCCTGATCGACGCCGCGCGCATCTTCGGGGCGGGGCCGTTCCGCGGCTTCGTCGAGGTGACCTGGCCGCTGAACCTCTTCGGCTCGCTCATCGGCTTCGCCCTCTGCTTCGTGCCCTGTCTGTCGGCGACCCTGGTGCCCCGCTTCCTCGGCGGGCCGAGCGGCACGCTCTATGGCATGGCGCTGGCGCAGCAGTTCGGCGAATCCGGCACCTGGGCCTTGGGCGCGGCCATGGGCGTCGTCCTGTTCCTGCTGTCGATCGGCGGCGTGCTTCTGGTCTTTCGTTTCGTCGACCTGCGGCGCAGCGGCTTTACAGGCTTCGGGAGATCGTGATGGCGACGGGCAATATCGCGCGCAAACTTCAGAAGCCGGCCCTGATCGGCACCATGGTGCTCTGCTATCTGTTCCTCTATCTGCCGATCATCCATATCGGTCTCGGCTCGGTCTCGCAGAATTACAGTTTCCCCTATCCGCCCAAGCTGACCTGGGCGACCTTCGAGAGGCTGGCGGAAAACACGCTCTATCAGACCGCCCTCGGCAATTCGCTGCTGATCGGCGTGTTGACGGCGCTGCTCTCCACGCTGCTGGCCTGTCTCGCCACCATGGGCCTGCTGCGCCACGCCGGGCGACACACGGTGAAATTCCTCATCCTGTTCATCGCGCCGCTCTTCGTCGCCGAGGTTCTGCTCGGCCTGTCGTCGCTGATCTTCAACGGGCTGTTCCTGCAACTGGGCGGCAATCTGATCTCGGCCATCCTGGCCAACACCGTCCACTGCTTCTCCTATGCGCTGCTGATCATCGCGACCCAGTTGTATCGCTATGACTGGCGGCTGGACGATGCGGCCATGGTCTTCGGCGCGACACCCTTGCGCACCTTCTTCGAGGTGACCTTGCCGCTGATCTGGCCGGGGCTGTTCGGGGCCTTCATCGTCTGTTTCATCATGGCCTTCAACAATCTGGAGATTTCCTTCTATCTCCTCGGCGCGACGCCGACCCTGCCTTCGGTCGCCTGGGGCGCCCTGCGTTACGGCATCAAGCCGGAACTCTATGCCCTCGCCAGCGGTGTCAACGTGCTGGTCTTCGCCGTGCTGGGCATCATGTTCATCCTGATGCGCACGGGCGCCGTCCGCTTCGGCCACAAGCCGGAGCGGGATCGCAGCGCGATCTGACCCGATGCCGCCGCTGCTCGATGCCCTCGCCTTCGACCTGCAACGCAGCGGCGGCGCGCCGCTGCACCGGCAGATCCAGTCGCGTCTCGTCGCCGAGATCACGGCCGGCGCGCTGAAGCCGGGTGCCCGCCTGCCGTCCAGCCGGGCCCTGGCCGAGCTTCTCGGCGTCTCGCGCAACACGGTGATGCTGGTGTTCGAGCAGCTGATCGCAGAAGGTTACCTCGACGGGCAGACCGGCTCGGGCACCTATGTCTCGCGCAGCCCGCCCGGGCTTGCCCGCAAGGCGCGGCCGGCGCCCCGGATCAATCCGGTGCTGCCGGCAGCCTCCAGCCTCGACCGGGGGCGCAGTTTCGCCCGCTTCTCGGATGTGCCGGAGACCTTTCGCCGGATGCGCCGGCCGGTCGCCTTCCGGGCCAATTTCCCGGCGGTCGATGCCTTCCCGGTCCAGCTCTGGGCCAAGCTGACCATGAACCTGTTCCGGCGCATGGATGCCAGCGCCGCCAGCCATCTGCTGGGCGAGGGCGATCCGCAGGGCTATCACCCTTTGCGCGAATGTATCGCCGAACATCTCGCCCTGTCGCGAGGCGTCCATTGCAGCGCCGCCAATGTCGTCATCTTCGCCGGGGTGCAGCACGCCGCCGATACCGCCTGCCGGCTGCTGCTGATGCCCGGCGACCGCGCCTGGTGCGAGGATCCGGGCTATGACGGCGCCTATGCCGCGATCACGGCGGCTTCCGCCCATCCCTGTCCGGTGCCGGTCGACGATCAGGGTATCGATGTCGCCGCCGGCCTCGCCGCCTTCCCCGATGCCCGCTTCGCTTACGTTACGCCGTCGAAGCAATATCCCCTCGGCATGGCCATGAGCCTGGAGCGGCGAACGCAATTGCTCGACTGGGCCAGGGGCCATGACAGCTGGATCATCGAGGATGATTACGACAGCGAATTCCGCTACGGCGGCCGGCCGCTGCCGCCGTTGCAGGCCCTCGATACCGAAGGACGGGTGATCTATCTCGGCACTTTCTCGAAGAGCCTGTTTCCCGCGCTTCGCCTCGGCTATGCCGTGGTGCCCGATGCCCTGATCGAATATTTCGTCGCCGCGCGCACCGTCGTCGGGCGCTATTCGCCCATCCTCGACCAGATATTGGTCGCCAACTTCATGGCCGAGGGGCATTTCGCCGCCCATGTCGCGCGGATGCGCAAACTCTATGTCCAGCGCCAGGCATCCCTGCTGGAAGCCGTGGCGCGCGACCTCGGCGACTATATGACCGCCGAGCCCTCGGATTCCGGCATGGAACTGCTGGCGACCCTGCGGCCTGGTTTCGACGCGATCGCCATCGCGCGGGCGGCGGCGGCCGAGGGGCTGGAGGTCATGCCCGTGTCCTTCCACACCCAGGGCCAGCGGCCGGACCCGCGCATGATCCTCGGTTTCGGAGCCTTCACGCCGGCCCAGATCGACGATGGCGCGCGGCATTTGCGCTGGGTGATCAGCGGAATGATGCCGCAATGCAACATTGCGTGAAGCTCAATGGTCGCGTGAAACGGGGCGTGTCACGCTTTGAATCGAATTGTTCCAATCTGTGGCGTATGGGGTCTTCATGTCTCTACCATTGATCGCATTGGCGCTGGCGGCCTTCGGCATCGGCACGACGGAATTCGTCATCATGGGGTTGCTGCTCGATGTCTCGCGCGATCTGTCGGTCACGGTGCCGCAGGCGGGCATGCTGGTCTCGGGCTATGCCCTCGGTGTCGCGCTCGGCTCGCCTATTCTCGGCCTCCTGACGGCGCGAATGCCCCGGCGGCAGGTGTTGCTGGGCCTGATGGGGATTTTCATCGCCGGCAATTTTTATTGCGCCCTGGCCCCGGATTACGGGAGCCTGATGGCCGCGCGCATTCTCACCTCCTTCTGCCATGGCGCCTTCTTCGGCCTCGGCGCCGTCGTCGCCGGGGAGGTGGTGGCGCCGCATCGCCAGGCCAGCGCCATCGCCATGATGTTCGCCGGCCTCACCATCGCCAATATCCTGGGCGTGCCCTTCGGCACCGCCCTTGGCCAGGCCTTCGGCTGGCGCTCGACCTTCTATGCCGTCACCGGCATCGGCATTGTCGCCGCCATCGCGCTCTGGGCCTGGCTGCCGCATAATCTGACCGTCGTCACCGGCAGCCTGATGCGCGAGGTGCGCAGCCTCGCCCGGCTGCAGGTCTATCTCGCCATGCTGCTCTCCGTGCTGGCCTCGGCCAGCCTGTTCAGCGTGCTGACCTATATCGCCCCCATTCTCGAGCGGGTAACGAATGTGACGCCCCAGGTCGTCACCTATGTCCTGCTGATCTTCGGTGTCGGGCTGACGATCGGCAATTTCGTCGGCGGTCGCCTCGCGGATCGCAGCCTGATGCCGACGGTGGTGGGCGGCTTCGTCGCGGTCGCCGCCATTCTGACGGTCTTCGGCCTGGTCACCTCGATGTTCTGGCCGACGGTGGCGACGGTCTTCATCTGGGGCGGCACCGCCTTCGCCCTGATCTCCCCCTTGCAGCTCCGCGTGGTGCGCGAGGCGGTGGGGGCGCCCAATCTCGCCTCGATCCTCAATCAGGGGGCGTTCAACCTCGGCAATGCCAGTGGTGCCTGGTTTGGCGGCATCGCGATCACGGGGGGTGTCGGCTATGGCGATATCGCCTGGATCGGGGTCCTGCTGGCCCTGATCGCCCTTGGCGTCGCCCTGTGGTCCTGGCGCCTCGATTTCCGCAAGAGCCCGGCGCCGGTGCTGGCGACATCGCCGACGTGAGACGGGCTCAACATGCCGCGTGCAATGCTGGGGGACGATTTCCTATAATGGCGGCTGAAGTCACGGTTTCGTGAGGGCAGGGGGGCTGCCCGGGGAGGCGTCGAATTGCGGGAAGAGCTTATCGGGCCGATCAGCCAGCCGGCGGCCCATGAACTGGCGATGGAACAGATCAAGCGGTGCATCCAGCTCGGCCTGTTCCTGCCCGGCGAGAAGCTCCCCCCCGAACGCGTTCTGGCCGAGAGATTGTCCGTCTCGCGCTCGACGATCCGCGAGGCGGTGCGCCTGTTGCAGGACAGCGGCCTGATCGAGGTTCGGCGCGGCGCGACCGGCGGCCTCGTCGTCCGCGATTCCCAGGTCGAGGATCCGGTCGAGCTGCGCGCCTGGATCCGGCGCCAGCGCGCCCATCTGAACGAATTGATGGATTTCCGCCTGGTGATCGAAGGCGCGGCGGCGGAACTCGCCGCCTGCCGCCGGACGGACGATGACCTGGCCCGGCTCGAGGCGGCCATGCAGCGGATGGAACAGTCCAAGCTGTCGGACCTGAACCGGGTCGAAAGCGCCCAGGTCTTCAATGCCGCCGATACGGAATTTCACATGGAAATCGCCCTGGCCGCGCGCAATTCCATGCTGGCCAAGGCGGTCGAGGATATAAGGCGCGAGATGTTCCTGCCCTTCGGCGGCTATTTCATCCAGTCGCGCAGCGACGCCGATGTCTTCCACCGCAACATCTTCGATGCGATTTTCGATCGCGACGACGAGCGGGCGAAGGCGATGATGCAGCGTCACATCGACTCCACCAAGAAGGCGATCATCGCCTTCCTGGAGGATGATGCCGTGTTGCTCAGGGGATCACGCGACGCTCGCGCAGCCCCGTGAACAGGCGCTGAAACATCGCCTCGCTGTCGACCATGTCGTTGAAGCCGGCCAGGCGGATCTTGGTCATGCTGGAAATCACGTCGAAATCGCAGCGGAACACGAAGTCGCCGAAGCCCCAGGCGGCGATTTTTTCGTAAGGTATGTTCCGCAGACCATGCTTTTCGACGATGCGCTGCCACACCGGCGCCTTGTCGGCCATGAATTCGGTCAGGTTGATGGTCTGGACCCCGCCCACCTCCATGTCGAACATGCGGGCGAGGGCGGGCCACAGCTGATTCCAGCGGAACAGGTCGCCATTGGTCACATTGTAGGCCTCGCCACCCGTGGCGTTGCCGATCGCCCAGGCCGAGGCCGCGGCCAGCTGGCCGGCGTCGGTCACCTGCGCGAGGCGGGTGTAGCAATCCGCCGTGCCGGGGAATTTCAGCGGCAGGCCCAACTCCTTGCTGATCGCGGCATAGACCGCGAGCACGGTGACGAGGCTCATCGGACTGCCCACGGCGAAGCCGCAGACGACATCGGGCCGCAGCACGACATAATCCCACGACTGGCCCTGTGACGCTTCCTTCAGCCAGTCTTCCTGGTCGTAATAGAAGTTGGGCGGCATGTGCCTGGCGTCGGATTCCTTCGCCGGGGTCGGGAAGGCGCCGAGATGGACGCCGTAATATTTCGCGCCTTCGTAATGCACGACGCGCGACAATCCGGGGGAGGCGGCGGCGACCCCGGTCACCAGATTGCGCAAGAGGCCGAGATTGGCCGAAACCTGTTCGGCCGGGTCCTTTCGCTCCTGATAGGCGGCGTGGAAGATGCAGTCGACAGTGGTGAACTGCGCGAGGACTTCCCTGGACGAGACGGGATCGAGCAGATCGATCGGCACATAGCGTGCCTTGCTCTCGAAATCCGTGCCCCGGCGCGACAGGGCGATGATGTCCCAGTCGCCGCTTTCGGACAGATGATCGACCAGATTGCGGCCGATGACGCCAAGACCACCCGAGACGATCGCCGTGCGGCGACCGTCCTTGCTTGCTGCTGCCATGAATATTCTCTCGCCTGAAAAACCGCCCGATCAGGCGATATCATAATCCTTGGACACGGTGGTGATCGCCTGCTTGAAGGCGGCGATCGTGCGGTCGAAATCGGCGCGGGAGGCGATCAGGGCCGGCGCCACTTCGATCGCCGTGCCCGCCGCGCCGACCAGGATGCCGAGGCTGCGCATCTTGTCGGCGATGCCCTTGACCATCTTCGGATCGGGCAGCGCCTTGGTCTTGCGGTTGCTGGTGAAATCGATCGCGTGCCAGTGGCCGAGGCCGCGGATATCGCCGACCACCGGCAATTCGCCCAGCGCTTCGACGAGGCCGGCCTTGAAATAGACGCCGTTTTCCAGCGCCTTGGGGATCAGCCGCTCGCGTTGCTTGATCTCGATCACCGCATTGGCGGCGGCGGCGCAACCGGCATGGCCCGAGAAGGTATGGACATGGCGGAAATGCTCGATCGCGTCGGCGATGTCGGGCCTTGTGAGCACGGCGCCGATCGGGGCATAGCCGGCGGACAGGGCCTTCGCCATCGTGGTGATGTCGGGCATCAGGTCGAAATGTTCGGCGGCGAACCATTTGCCGGTCCGGCCGAAGCAGCAGATGACCTCGTCGATGATGAGGAGGACGCCGTATTTGTCGCAGATCTCGCGCACGCGCTGCCAATAGGCCTTGCTCGGCACCTGGGCGCCATTGGCCTGCATCAGCGGCTCGCCGATGAAGGCGGCGACCAGTTCCGGCCCCTCGTGAATGATCTGCTGCTCCAGATAATCGGCGCAGAACATCGCGTATTCTTCATCGCCCATGCCGAAGGGATTGCGATAGCAGGTCGGGTTCGGGATCTTCGAGACGCCGGGCATCCTTGGATCCGGCGTCTGGGCCACCGACAGGTGATCGGTCAGCGCCATCGCGCCCGCGGTCGCGCCGTGATAGGCGCTCCAGCGCGCGATGATCTTGTAGGCATGGGGCTTCTTGCCACTGCCGATCTGATACTGCTTGGCGATCTTCACCGCCGATTCGACGGCTTCCGAGCCGCCGGAGACGAAGAAGGCGCGCGACAGATTGGCCTCGGGCCGCAGCTCCGAAAGTGACTTGGCCAGTTGCACCATGGGCGCGGTCACCATGTTGACGGTGCCGGCGTAATGCATCTTGCAGAGCTGGTCGTAAACCGCCTTGGCGATTTCCTCGTTGCCATAACCGAGCGAATTGGCCCGCGTATAGGCGCTGATCATGTCGAGATAGTCGACGCCCGCGCCATCGGTGATGGTCATGCCCTTGCCCGAGGCGATGACCACCGGACCGTCGCGCTTCACGTCGGCGGCATCGATGATCGGGAAGATGCAGTGGTCGATCGCCTGGCTGGCCAGATCATTCTTGGGCAACGCTTTCAACACGGGCTTGTCCCTCCTCAGGGTCGACGAAAGAGCGGGGCGGCGGTTTTTCGCGTCATAGGTATGTTTGTGGGACCATTAACGCATGGGGCGAAATGCCAACTCTGGCCGGCTCGCCGAATTACGCTCGCCCTGACAATTGGATACCGCGGTATGGAGCCGGATAAGCCGTCAATGCGTCAATATTAAAATACCAGTATTGGCCTCCACCTTTTGGTGGAGGATCCACCAAAAGGTGGATTTCTGGAGAATTACGACAATATTCATCCTTAAGGTTAACCGTTCTGGGCGGAATTCGGCGCCCAATTCATGAAACAACTGTGGCGGAGGGATTGACACCCGTTCGGTAATGGTCTGACAATCAGGCCAATGACGGAGGGCGCAGGCCCATCTGGCGTGAGGTACAGGCGTTGAAAGCACTTCGTAAGGCGGATGTCGCCGAACAGGCATCGGAAGGCCCGGAGCAACCGCCCCTGGCTGTCGTCGACCGGGGGACCGGGCTTTTTGTCGACAATGTCACCAAGCAGTTCGGCGGCGTCTACGCCGTGCGGGACGTGACCCTGGCCTGCGAAGTTGGCCAGATCGTCGGTCTGATCGGCCCCAATGGCGCCGGCAAGACGACCCTGATGAACCTGATTTCCGGCACGCTGACGCCTTCGGCCGGCAATGTCTATCTGGGCGGCGTGCCGCTGGGCGCGACCTCGCCCGAGACCTGCGCCGAGGCGGGCATCGCCCGCACCTTCCAGAACATCCGCCTGTTCAAGCGCCTGACCGTGCGCGAAAACGTCGAGGTCGCTTCGATCACCTTCCGCCGCCTGAAGCGGGAAGGGGTGGCGGCGCCGAATGTCGATGAAATCCTCGACCTGCTCGGCCTCTCGGCCATGGCCGATCTGAAGGCGGGGCATCTGCCCTATGGTCATCAGCGCCGCGTGGAAATCGCCCGCGCCCTCGCGTTGGCGCCGCGCATCATCCTGCTGGACGAGCCGGCCGCCGGCATGAACGAACAGGAATCCCACGCGCTGATCAGCTCGGTGCGGATGATCCGCGACCGTTTCGGCTGCGGTGTCGTCGTCATCGAACACGATCTCAAGTTCATCATGGAAGTCAGCGAGTTGCTCTACGTCATGCATCTCGGCGCCGTCATCGTCAGCGGCCCGCCCGAAGAGGTGCGCCATGACGAGCGGGTGATCGAAGTCTATCTCGGGCGCAAGGCGCGCAAGTAACAAGGGTTGTCATCCACCTTCCTGGGGCTAACAAGGGGTTCGGTCATGAAACGGTATTGTGTACTCACGCTGGCGACATCGCTGGGCCTTGCGAGCCTCTCGCCGCTTTCGGCACAGGCCGCCGATGACATCATCATCGGTTACGCCGCCGCGGTGACGGGCATGTACGCGCCCTATGACAGCGTCGATGGCGCCCAGTGCGAGATCGACCGCATCAACGAGAAGGGCGGCGTGCTCGGCCGCAAGCTGCGCCTCGAGGCCCGCGACATGAAATCGGACGCGGTCATGGCCGCGACCGCCGGGCAGGAGCTGATCGACATGGGCGCGACGGCGATCCTGTCGCCGCCGTCCGACGATACCTCGATCCCGATCGCGGCGCTCGCGCTGCCGCACGGCATTCCGGTGCTTTCCGTCGCCTCGACCCAGGTCCAGTTCCCGGCGGCGAGCCCGGAGAATGCCTATCTCGTGCCCTACGGCGACAATCTCTCGGCCGGTGCCGCCGCCGAATATGCCATCAAGCAGGGCTACAAGAACGCCGTGCTGATGATCACCCGCGACATCGGCTCCTATGGTCTCGCGACGCCGGAATATTTCGGCGTGGCGTTCGAGCATCTGGGCGGCAAGGTGCTGAAGCGCATCAACTACAACACCGGCCTGTCGGATTATCGCGCCCAGCTGGCCGAGATCCAGGCCATGGATCCGAAGCCCGACGTCATCTTCGGCGGTTTCATCACCCCGGACGGCGCCGTCTTCCCGCGCCAGTTCATGGCGGCCGGCCTCGACAAGATCACCTTCATGGGCACCGACGGCTATGACGACCCGGGCATTCTCGAGATCGCCGGCGAGAGCGCCAAGATGATCAAGTTCGTGACCCACGGCTTCCCGGCCCCGGGTTCCGCGCTCGAGGAATTCTACGCCGACTGCACCAAGCGCGGTTACAAGATCCAGAACATCTTCTTCGGCCTTGCCGGCGAATCCATCCTGGTGATCAAGACCGCGATCGAGGCGGCGGGCAGTGCCGATCCGGCCGCCGTCAATGCCGCGATCAAGGAAATCAAGGACATGAAAGGTATCACCACCGACTCGATCACCTACAAGGATCGCGGTGGCGTGCCGATCAAGCGCATGGCGGTGGTCGAAGTGGTGAACGGCAAGTTCTCCAAGATCCAGGACATCCTGCCTGAATACGTGCCGGCGCCCTGATGCTGGAGCTGTCGAACATCACCGTCCAATACGGTGTCGTGAAGGCGGTGCGGGGCGTCAGCCTCCGGGTCGAGAAGGGGGAGATCGTCTCCCTTCTCGGCCCCAATGGGGCGGGCAAGTCCAGCCTCGTGTCGGCGGCGGTGGGCATCCTGCCCGTCGCCGGTGGCACCATCCGCTTCGAGGGCACCGACATCACGAAGAAGCCGGCGGAAGCGGTGGTCGCCATGGGCCTGACCCTGACCCCCGAGGGGCGCCGCGTCTTCGCCGACCTTTCCGTCGCCGAGAATCTTCACCTCGGCGCCGCCACCCGCAAGGACCGCGACGGTGTCGCCGCCGATATCGAGAAATATCTGAAGATGTTCCCGATCCTCGGCGAGCGTTACCACCAGACCGCCAAGACCCTGTCGGGTGGCGAGCAGCAGATGCTGGCGATCGCCCGGTCGCTGATGTCGCGCCCGAGGCTCCTGATGCTGGACGAGCCGTCGCTCGGTCTTGCGCCGCGCATCGTCGACCGTATCTTCGAGCTGATGCTGGACCTGAAGCGCGACGGCCTGACCATGCTCGTCGTGGAGCAGAACGCCACCGATGCCCTCAGCATCTCCGATCGCGGCTATATCCTGGCCAGCGGCGCCCTCGTCTATGAAGGCGACGCCAAGGTGATGGTCGATTCCGAAGACCTCATGGAAGCCTATCTCGGCTCCGGGGTTCATTGACGGGAGCGCGGATACACCATGGAATATTTCATCCAGCAATTGGTGAACGCGCTCAGCGTCGGCAGCGAATATGCGTTGCTGGCCCTTGGCCTCGCCATCGTCTTTTCGATCATCGGCCTCGTCAATTTCGCCCATGGCGAATTGATCACCGTCGCCGGCTACGCCATGTTCTTCGCCGCGACGACCTGGCTGCCCAATCCCTGGATGGCCCTGCCCATCGGCATCGGTGGCGCGGCCCTCGCCGCCATCATCTTCGAGAAGGTGGCGTTCCGGGCGATCCGCAACGCTTCGACCAACACAGGCATATTGACCGCCTTCGGCGTCTCGATCGTCGTCCAGAACATCTTCGTGATTTTCGTCGCGACCCGGCCAAAGCCGGTGCAGACCCCGGCCTTCCTGTCGTCGATGATCGAGATCGGCTCGCTCACCGTGCCGACATTGCAGGTGCTGGAAACCGTGGTGACCGCCATCGCCATCGCCACCCTGCTGATCATCCTGAAGAAGACGACGATCGGCATGGCCATGCGCGCCGCGTCCAAGGATTTCATGGCGGTTCGCCTGATGGGCATCAAGGCCAACTGGGTGATCCAGTCCGCCTTCATCATCTCGGGGCTTCTGGCGGGCATCGCCGCCGTCTTCATCATCAGCCGGCGCGGCGCCGTCGATCCCTTCATGGGCTCGGTTCCCGTGCTGAAGGCCTTCGTCGCCTGCGTGCTGGGCGGCCTTGGCTCGCTGCAGGGCGCCGTGATCGGGGGCGTCGCCCTCGGCGTCTTCGAGGTGTTGCTGCAGGTTACCCTGCCGCAGGAAATCACCGCCTATCGCGATGCCATCGTCTTCGGTGTCGTCGGCCTCGTTCTCGTGGCTTTTCCGCAGGGGCTTCTCGGCCGGAAAGTCGAATTGGGAGACAAGGAAGCATGAACCATCTGCTCCGCACCGCCGCCAATTCGGCCCTGCCCATCCTGGTCCTGACCATTGCCGGCACGCTGATCTATTTCTTCGCCGAAGCCTATCAGGTCCGCATCGCCTATACGTTCTTCATGAACCTGGTCGTCGCCATCGGCCTTCAGGTGTTCATGGGCAATTCGGGCGTGGTCAGTTTCGGCCATGTCTCCTTCATGGGCATTTCCGCCTATGTCGTCGCGATCCTGACCATTCCGCTCGCGCTCAAGAAGTCGCAGATCCCGGATGCGCCCTTCGGCCTCGGCTTGGTGCAGTTCGATATCGTCTCGGCGATCCTGATCGCGCTCGCGGTGACCGTGGCCTTCGCCTGGGTTTCAGGCCTGCTGATCAAGCGGGTGTCGGGTGCCGCCGGTGAAATCCTCACGCTGGCCGTGCTGGTCATCTGCTATGTCGTGTTCAACGCCTGGATCGACCTGACGCGGGGGCCGCGTTCCCTCTACGGCATTCCGATCGCCTCCAGCCTGCCCTGGGCCATGCTGGCCAGCGCCGTCGTCATCTTCATCGCC
This sequence comes from Zavarzinia sp., assembly GCF_049306435.1. Taxonomy (NCBI): domain Bacteria; kingdom Pseudomonadati; phylum Pseudomonadota; class Alphaproteobacteria; order Rhodospirillales; family Zavarziniaceae; genus Zavarzinia; species Zavarzinia sp. Next base: position 9,902 of record NZ_JBAQRT010000320.1, on the reverse strand, counting down.
AAATATTTCCGGGATTCCGAGGACGGGCTGCAACTGCGGGCCTCGAGCGAGAACATGCTGGCCGCCCGCTCCATGGGTGTCCGGGTCGAGCGGCTGCGCCTCAAGGCCTGGGTCCTGTCGGGTTTCCTCGTCGGCATCGGCGGCGTGCTGCACGCCACCTATCTCGGCACCATCGGCCCCAACAGCTACTACTTCACCCAGACCTTCCTGATCATGGCCATGGTCATCCTGGGCGGGATGCGTTCGGTTTCGGGTGTCATCGTCGGCACGGCGTTGATCTCCATCGGCTCCGAAATCGCGCGGACGCTGGAAAATGGTCCCATGGTGCTGGGCCTGAAGCTGCCGACCATGTTCGGCCTGACCGGCTTCTTCCTCGGCGCGGTCATCGTGCTGTGCATGACCTTGCGCCGCGACGGCATCCTGGGCGACGACGAATTCGAGGATATCGTCCGCAACCGAAGGGCGACCAAGGCGGCCGAGGCCGCCGCGGCGGCAACCCAGACCGCTTGAGGGCGAGGGCGGGTCGGTGTCAGATCCCGCGCAGACCGATCCTGTCGGCCCCGGCATCGATGCCGAGGCCGGCGGTCATCGCGGCGATGCCGGCCCGGTTCTCGGCCGCCAGTTTGGACAGAATGGCGAGGACATAGGTCTTCACCGTGGCGACACCGATGTTCAGCATCTCGGCGATATCGGTGTTGCTGGCGCCGGCACCGATCAGCGCCGCCACCTGGATCTCCCGGGGGGACAGGCGGTAACGGTCGCGCAGGTCCATGCGCAGGCGGCGGGCCCGCAGGCGCGGATGAAGGCTGAGGCTGAACTCGAAATACTGGTGCATGGCGCCGAGGTTGAGGCGCAGCAGATCGACGGGATTGTCCTGTGCCCGGGGCAGAAGACCGATGCCGGCGATCGGCGCGCCCTCGTGCCAGAAGACGAAATCGATATTGTCGACGATGCCGTAACCGCCGAGGAAATGCCGATAGGCATCGCCCTGGTCGGTGGAGACATTCTGCCATTCCTCCGACAGGCGGGCGATGCGCTTGCCCTGGCTCGATATCCGGCTGACCAGCAAGGGGTCGAGCTGCCTCATGCCCGCCATGTAGCGGTGCATGAAATCGCCCGGCGCCCCGTCGGCCCGGAAATCGGTCATCTCCGACGTCTCGTCCACCCAGTAGAAGACGACCGACGAGATCGCGAAACTGCGATGCACGAAGAGCATCATCTGCTCGATCGGGGCATCGCCGTTGACCTGCTGCTGAGCCATGACCCTAACCTCCTGCCGGAGCGGAAAGTGTGCTGCGCTGCAACCAGATGGTCAGAGTAGGGCCGGGCGCGGCTTTTGTGAACGGCTTTCGCAGCCCGCCACCCGGGAAGCCTTCGGGGTGGACGCAAATAAATCGGGCGCATCCACCTTCGGATGGATACCGCGCCTTTGTCGACAAGGCCTAGTATCGTGAAGTCGCTTTATTGGCCGGGAGAAAGTCCATGTCCCTGATTCATCTGCCATCCGATGCAAAGCCTGAAGACATCGCCAGGACGATGAAGGAAAATGGCTATTGTATCGTCGATGAACTGGCGCCCAGTTCGCTGATGGACCGAATCTCCGCCGAAATGGCGCCTTATGTCGACAATTCGATGTATGGGCTCGACAATTTCCTTGGTCTGCAAACCAAGCGGACCGGGGCGCTTATCGCCCGCTCGCCGGCCGCGCGCGAATTGATCATGCTGCCGACCGTGACCGGCACCGCCGGATTGGTGCTGGCGAATGCCTCGACCTTCCGCCTGCACCTGACCCAGATCATCAGCGTCTATCCCGGCTCGCCCGCGCAGAAACTGCATCAGGATGAAGTTGCCTGGGATTTCTTCCCGTTCCCGCTCGATTACGAAATCCAGTGCAACCTGCTCTGGGCCCTGACCGATTACACCGAGGAGATGGGCGCGACCCGCGTCGTGCCCGGTAGCCATCTGTCGACCCGCAAGAAATATTCGATCGAGGATTCGGTGCCGGCGGTGATGAAGCGCGGCTCCGCCCTGTTCTATACCGGCAAGATCTTTCACGGCGCGGGCGAGAACAAGTCGGACAAACTGCGTCAGGCCATCAACATCACCTATGCCGTGGGCTGGGTGCGCCAGGAAGAGAACCAGTATCTCTCCACCCCGATCGAGATTGCCCGCACCCTGCCGGACGATCTCCTCAAGGTCATGGGCTATCAGCTCGGCTGCTTCTCGATGGGTTATATGCGCGATGGCGAAGACCCGATGACTGCGATCCGCGAGCCGGACAAGCGGGTGCCCTATAATGTCGGCATTCTGGCCGAGACGACGAAGAAGCGCACCCAGCTCGCCGGCTTCATGAATGATATCGAAATGATCGAACCGGGAGAGTAAGTCGGGCGCGGTCAGCCCTCGGCCTCGTAGCGGCGCAGCCAGTCCTCGATGATCTGTCGATGACGCGCGCCGCCATAGGACGGGAAATGACCGCCATGAACGACACTGACCGGCAGGGTCAGCAGATGCCGCAGGGAAGCGGCATAGGCCCCGCGGTCGATGCCTTCGCCTTCGTCGATCAGCGGGCCGTCGTAGACGATATCTCCGGATATCAGGACACCGGTCGCCGCCTCGAAGAGGGCGATGCCGCCCGGTGAGTGGCCGGGCGTGTGGATCACGGTGAATTGCCGGTCACCGAGATCGATCACGTCGCCGTCCCCGATCAATCCGGGGGCGGCGACACCTTTGACGTTATAGGCCCGGCTCTCGTAAGGCGCGGGCGGCAGGCCGGTGAAGATGTCGTCGGAAACGAAGGGCTCGATCAGCGTATTGACCCTTGTCGGGTGGCGCAGGATCTTCGCCTCGGCCGCATGAACCAGGCATTGGCCGAATTCGTGATGGCAGCCGATATGATCGAAATGGGTGTGGCTGGCGACGGCGACGCAGGTCTTTTCCGTGACCAGCGGCACATGGGCGCGCAGCGAGACGACACCCATGCCGGAATCGACCAGAAGATCGCGCTCCCGGCCCCGGACATGCCATATGTTGCAGCGATAGAACGGCACGATGAAGGGCTCGTCGATCAGGCTGATATCATCCGCCAGACGCTGCACGCGATACCAGTCCCCGGGGGCGATCCTGTCCATCTTCACCTCTCATGACGACGATAGCATGGTGCTCTGAACAGCGGGCAGGGGACAAATGGTGGGTCTTGTCGCATCATTCCGGCCATGATGATGACCGCGCCCCAATCCCCCGCCACGCCGACCTCCGCCCGCCTTGGCCTCGGCTTTTCCAGCGTGGCCCATAGTTTCTCGCATCTCTTCACCCTGCTCTACGCGACGGTGGTGTTGTCGATCGAGAAGGACTGGGGGCTTGGCTACGACGTGCTGGCCTTCGCCTCGATCCCGCTGTTCCTGATGTTCGGCCTCGGCGCCGTGCCGGCCGGGTGGCTCGGCGACCGCTGGAGCGCGCCGGGCATGATCGCGGTGTTCTTCCTCGGCCTTGGCGCCTCGTCGATCCTGACCGGCCTTGCGCAAGGATTGACCGGCATCACCGTGGGGCTGACGCTGATCGGGCTTTTCGCCTCGATCTATCATCCGGTCGGCATCGCCTGGCTGGTGCGGGTCTCGACCAACCGGGGCCGGGCGCTGGGGATCAACGGGATTTTCGGCTCGCTCGGCACGGCGGCGGCGGCTGTCCTCGCCGGCTTCCTCGCCGATCGTTTCGGCTGGCGCTCGGCCTTCATCGTGCCGGGCATTGTTTCCCTGATCGTCGGTGTCTGGTTCTCGGTGCTGATCCGCATGGGCCGCGTCGTCGATCCGCCCCATGACCTAGCGCCGAGCGCGCCGCCTAGCCGGGGCGACGTCCGCCGGGCGTTCTGGGTGCTGTCGGTCACCATGCTGATGAGCGGGCTGATCTTCCAGGCGACCTCGGTCGGCCTGCCGAAACTCTTCGAGGAGCGGGCAGGGGGCCTTGTCGACAGCACTTTCGGCATCGGGCTTCTGGTGTCCGTCGTCTATCTGGTTTCCGCCCTCACGCAGTATATCGGCGGCGAGCTGGCGGATCGCTTCTCGCCCCGCGTCGTTTACCTGTCGGCCCAGCTCGTGCAGATCCCCTTCATCCTGCTGGCGGTCTCGCTTTCGGGCTCGGCGCTGGTTGGCGTTGCCGTGCTCATGGTCTCGGGCAATGTCGTCGGCCAGCCGGCGGAGAATTCGCTGCTCGCCCGCTATACGCCGCCGGCCTGGCGCGGCCGGGCCTTCGGGGCGAAATTCGTCCTGACGCTGGGCGTCTCGTCCCTGGGGGTCAGCCTTGTGCCGCTGATCCACCGCATGACCGGCTCGCTCGACGGGTTGCTGGTCGCCCTTGCCCTGTTCGCCGGGATTAGCGCCGCCTTCTGCCTGCTGCTGCCGGTCGAGGGCCGCGCCGTCGCTTCCCCGGCGGAATGATCAGGCGCCGAACACCCCGGGCATGACGACGAAGCCCGGCAGACGCCGCACCCGGTCGAGCCAGCGGCGGATGGCGGGATAGTCGATCAGGGGAATATCGCCTTCCTCCGCCAGCACGATGTGCGGGAAGCAGGCGATATCGGCGATGCTGGGCCGGGGACCGGGACACAGCCAATCGTCCCCCGCCATCTCACCGAACCACAGACGTTCGTCGATCACGCGCAACAGGCGCTTCGCTTCCGCCCGCGCCGCCGCGCCATCGAGGGGCAGCATCATGCCGTCGGCAAGGCGAACCGCCCCGGCCGAAGCCGCCAGCCGCGCCGCCAGCGCCAGCCCGTCGCCGATCCGGCCCCATTGCGCGGCATCGCCCGCCGGATACCAATCGGCCCCGCCATGGCGGGCGGCGAGATAGGTCAGGATGCCGGCAACCTCGGTCAGCACGAGATCACCCTCGACCAGGACGGGCAGGCTGGCCAGCGGGTTCAGGGCGCGGAACGCCTCCCCCTCGTGCTCCCGCGCCGGGTAATATTCGACGGGCACCAGGCTGTAGTCCTGCCCTAGCAGGGCCAGGAACAGGCGGACGGCATAGCCTTCGGCCGAGAGGTTGTAATCGTGCAGCGTGATCATGGCCGGGCCTCCCACTGGCGGCGGCGGGTTTCCATCAGCCGGGCCATGTGCCGTTGCAGCGGCAGGGCTTCCGCCGCGGTGACGGCCAGGCCGTGGACGACGCAGGTCTTATCCGTCGCCGGCTGGATCAGCAGATGGATCGAGGCGCCGTCTTGCGTCTCGGTGAAGTGAAGCGGCGCGGCGGCGGCAAGACCCGCCTCGACGAGGGCGGCGGCGACGGCTTCGGCCGGCCGGCTGACCGGCAGGGCGCGCAGCGGGATGGTGTCTTCCGGCAGCGCGGGCAGGGTCGGTGCCTCATCGCCGAGCGCGACGAAGACCAGTCCGCCCGCCTCGGCGACGGGAAAGCGCCGCGCGCAGAGCGTCGCCGGGATCGGCCCTTCGGGATGGGCGGGGATATGGCTGCAGGCGCCGCCGCCGCTTTCATAGCGCCAGCCATGGTAACGGCACATCAGCCGGTCGCCCAGATTGACCCCGAGCGAGAGGCGGACGCCCCGATGCGGGCAGCGGTTTTCCCAGGCGTTCACCGTGCCGTCATCCGCCCGCCACAGGGCGATCTCCTGTCCCGACAAGCAGGCCTGGAAGACATGGCGGGCGACGAGGTCGCGGGACGAGGCGACGGGTTGGTAGCCGGCGCCGCTCACGACAGCACCCCATAGGTGGTGCCGAGCTGGCGCAGCCAGCGGCGATAGGCGATGGAGGCCTTGTCGGCCCGCACCGGGGAGTCCGCCCTTGGATAGAGCGGCAGGCGGCGCGGCATCTGGTTCTCGAGGATCGGCTTGTCCTGCACGAAGATCTGCTGCTGAAAACGGCGAAGCGCGGGCAGGGGCGTATCGTCGTCGAGGATGAACAGGGCGAGGTTGGCGATGATCTCCTCCTCCCCGCAGGGCTGGATGAAGAGGGCGATCACATCCATCCGCCCGGGCTTCACCGGACTGTCCTTGTAAAGGACGGCGCACCAGGGATGCGGCACCCGGTAGCGATAGGAGACCTCGGCCCCGCCGGTCGAGGCGGCGGCCGCCTTCGGCTGGTAGAACAGGCAATTGCTGGCCACCACCTCGCGCCCGTCGGCGCTGATGGCGACATCGTAATCCTTCACGTCCGGATGGTCTTCCTCGCCGAGGATGCCGGTATGGACGAAGGGGAAATGCGCCATGTCGAGGAAATTCTCGATCGCGCGGGGCGGCGAGGTACGGACGCCGAAGCTGCAACCGTTCAGGTTGCGCCGATCCGCTTCGGCATATTCCGGCAGCTCGAACAGCGGCCCGGGCGTGCCGAGCGACGTCCAGACATAACCATAGGCGATCTGGGCCGGCAGTGGCGTCCCGTCGCCAAGGCGAACGTCGGCCCCGGCACCCCGGCGGGCGACCGTGATGGCCCTGCCCAGCAGCCGCGTCGTGCGGGGGCCATCGGTCGGCAATTCGTCGTGACAGCCGACGACATGCCAGCGGTTCCATGTATCGGGGTCGATCCCGCCTGTCTCGATCATCTCGGGTTCCATCGCAATATTGGGATCCAATATATAATAAATTGGATTCCAAAATCGAGATTCAATTACGCTGAATCGATCACTTTGGTTTGCCAATCCCCTTGAACGGACCCGTCATTCCTGCGATCAAGGGGCCATGTCCGCAAGCAGCAGGATTTCATCGCCGCCATGAGCAGCCGGTCCGGCGAGATCGCCACGATCCTCACCCGCGCCATCATGGGCCAGCGCCTGACGCCCGGCGCCAAACTGGGAGAGCGCGAGCTGGCCGAGGCGCTGGGTGTCAGCCGCATCGTCGTCCGTCAGGCGCTGATCCGCATGGCCGAGGACGGCCTCGTGACGATCGAACGCAACCGGGGCGCCTTCGTCTCCCGCCTCAGCCTGCAGGAAACCTTGCAGATCTACGAGGCGATGACGGTGATCGAGCAGGGCGCCGCCGCGCTCGCGGTAACCCGGGTCGGCACCACGGCCTGGGCCGCCATCCGCCGTCAGGCCGAATTGCAGCGGCAGGCGGCGCATGACAGCAACCACGGGCTTTCCGATCACCTCGGCATCGGCTTTCACTTCGACCTCGTCCGTCTCGCGGGCAATCGCGTGCTCGAGGACATGCATGCCCAGTTGACCCGAAGGGTTACGCTGCTGCATTCGATCTACCGCTCCGAATTCGACCAATGCGCCCTGGCCGACGATCACCTGCGCATCCTCGACCTGATCGAGAAGCGCCAGCTGAAGAAGGCGCAGGACCTGATCGCCGAGCACAACCGCGTCATCGTCAAGGGCTTCTTCCTCGAGGAGAGCGAGGCGAAGCGGCCTCTGCCCCTCGCCGAGGCCATCGCGCCCTTTCTCGCGACTCCGGCCTGACCGTCAGCGCCGGTCCTGCCGCAGGAACGGCAGGCCGAGGCTGGCCGGCTCCGCGCTTCGGCCCCGGTGAAGCAGGGCGGGTACGGCGAGGACGGCGATGGTCAGGAGATAGGGCATCATCATCATCAGATAGGCCGGAACGTCGGCCCCGATCGCCTGCAGGCGCGGCGTCAGGGCATCGGCGCCACCGAAGATCAGCGCGCCGAGGATGGCGCGCGGCGGGCTCCAGCGCGCGAAGATGACGAGACCGATGGCGATCCAGCCCCGGCCCGCCACCATGCCCTCGACCCAGACCTGCGAGGCGACGACCGAGAGATAGGCCCCGGCCAGACCGCAGGCCGCGCCCGAGACCACGACCGCCGCCATCTGCGTCAGCTGGACGTCGACGCCGGCGACATCGGCCGCGCCCGGGTCCTCGCCCGTGGCGCGCAGGCGTAGGCCGGACCTCGTCCGCATCAGGTAGAACCAGCCGAGCAGGGCCAGCGCCACGGCGATATAGACGAAGGGATCCTGGGCGAAGAGGATCGGCCCCACCACCGGCAGGTCGGAAATGCCGGGAATGGCCAGTTTGGCGACGCCGGTCACCGTCGTATGGACATAGGGCTTGCCGATCAGCCCCGCCGCGCCAAGGCCGATGGCGACGGCGGCAAGGCCGGCCAGGATCTGGTCGGCGCGCAGCACGACGACGGCAAGGCCGAAGACGAGGCCGAGCAGGGCACCCGCGCCGATGCCGGCCAGAATGCCGGCCCCGGGGTTGCCGGTGGTCAGGGTGACGGCGACCGCCGCCATGGCCCCGACCGCCATCATGCCTTCGGCGCCGAGGTTGAGGACGCCCGCCCGCTCGCTGATGATGAGGCCGATGCAGGCGAGCAGGATCGGCGTGGCGAAGGTCGGCGTCGAGGCCAGCCAGGTGACGAGGAACTCCAGCATCACGCCACCCCCCGCCGCGCGACCGACAGCCGATAGGTCGAGAAGAATTGCGCCGACAGGAGCGAGATCAGCACGATACCCTGGATCAGCACCACGACAGCGTCCGACAAGCCATAGAAGACCTTCAGCGACGAGCCCGCCGTGAACATGCCGCCGACGCCGAAGGCGGCGACGATGACGCCCAGCGGATGGGTGCGCGCGAGGAAGCCGATGGTGATGCCGCTGAAGGTATAATTATTGCCGAGATATTGGGTCAGACGGAATTCCGTGCCGGCGACGATCACCCCGCCGGCAAGCCCGGCCAGCGCGCCCGACAGCAGCACCATGAGAGTAATGGTCGCCGTCACCGGCAGGCCGGCGGCCCGCGCCGTCGTGGGATTGAGGCCGATGGCCCTTGCCTGCAGGCCGATGCGACTGCGGTCGATGAAGACATAGGCAAGAAGGGCGATGGCGACGGCGAGCGCGGTGCCCATGCCGACATTGCCCCAGCCGAAGCGGGCGAGTTGTTCCGCCGGCCCCATCTGGGGCGAGACCGGAAAGCCGTTGTTCGGATCCTTCCAGGCACCGAACAGCAGATGCTGGACGCAGAGGAAACCGACATTGGACAGAAGCAGGGTCAGCACCGTCTCGGAAACGCCGAAGCGGGTCTTGAGGACGAGCGGCGGCACGATCCACAGGGCGCCGGCGGCCAGCGCCGCCAGCATCATCAGCCAGACGCGGATCGCCTCCGGCCCGATGTCGAGGATGCCGACGGCGGCGGCGGCGATGGCGCCCAGCCACAACTGGCCTTCGATCCCGATGTTCCAGAAGCGCACCCGCGTCGCCAGCGCCGAACACAGACCGACGAGGATCAGGGGCGCGGCGGCGGTCACGGTCTGGGCGAGGCCGTCCGACGACAGGAAGACCTGCACGACGAGTTCGTCGATCAGGCTTTCCGCCGGAACGCCCGCCGCGACCAGCAGCACGCAGGACAGCGCAAGGCCGAAGCCGAGGCCGCCGAGGAAAGTGGCGGTCCGCGCCGTCCAGGGCACATCCTGGCGGCGGACGAGGGTGATCCGGTCAAACATGGCCCATCATCAACATGCCGATGCGCTCGGCATCGGCTTCCTGCATGGAAAGTTCGCCCGTGATGCGGCCGGCGCAAATGACCGCGATGCGGGTGGACAGGGTAAGGATTTCTTCCAGATCCTCGCTGATCAGCAGACAGGCGGCGCCCCGTGCGGCCGAGGCGCGGATCGTGTCATGCACGAAGTCGCAGGCCTTGACGTCGAGGCCGCGGGTGGGCGAATGGGCGACCAGCACCGACAGGTGATCGTCGATCTCCCGCGCCAGGATCAGCTTCTGGGCATTGCCGCCGGACAGCAGCCGGCTGATGCGTCCGGGCGCCGCGCCCGCGATGGCGAAACGGTTGATCGCCTCGGCCGCGCGCTGGCGCATCACCCCCGGCCGCAGCAGGAAGCCGCGATTGAGGGCGGGACTGTCGAGCGCGGTCAGGCACAGGTTCTCGGCGATCGTCAGGTCGCCGACCAGGCCGCTGGCGAAACGGTCGGACGGGATGGTGCGAAGCC